>CAYFTY010000126.1:0-8537 GCA_964346045.1 uncultured Bradymonadales bacterium
GCTCGGGCAGCTCGAGCCCGGTATGACTGCGCAAGACCATCGGCGGCCGTACTTCGGGCAAGAGCTCGGGCGGTGCCGGAACAGGCTGAAATCCGCTGAGTCTCGGAGTCCAGAGAACGTCGGCCTGAATCACCGCCTGCAGGCCATCGGCCTCGACGAGAAAGGGGTTGGTCTTGACCGCGCAGACCGGCTGAGCGCCTCCCTCGATCACGTACATGGCGATGATCGGGCGCATGCCGGTGCCACGGTCGATGGGCGTGACGACGATCGATGAATGCGATTGCAAGGTCTCTTGAGCATCGACAGCACCGGGTGAATAGGCCAGCCACACCGATTCCCAGTGGGTGCTCAGGGGGTTGATCGCATCCTGCAGAGTCGATTCTTCTTCTTCGGTGATGACTTCGAGTACTGCCCCGCCAAATTCGAGCCTGGCATCCCAGCCCAGATGAGCGAGCTCACTCGTCAGGCGTTGCCCGCCGATTGTGGCCTCTTTGCTGGGATGAAAGACCCGCGCATAGACCCGGTCTTCGTGGTTTTCGAGGATGATGTGCTGACGCGAAACCGAGGGTACCGGCACCCGGATATCACAATCGAGAGAGCGTCCGACGACATAGAGCTCTCCAGGCTCCAGCGTATAAGTCTGGATGCTACCGGTCGGCTCTGTGATTTTGATAATCGACGCCAAAAGGAGTCCCGCCTCTGGATTGCGCCCCCTGATTATAGCTAAGCATGCGCGAATACCGAATTTTTCGTTGATGAATCAGGCGCGTCTGCCGCTCTCGCCGGTCTGGACCGCAGACCCGATGAGATGTGCCATACGGATGGGCTCGGGAATATGTCCCTCGAGCGTGAGCCGCTGGAGGGTGATGCTGATGAGTTCGGCATCCTGCCCCACGACCTGAAAGAAAATATCTTCTCCCGCGTGGACCGGGCCCGCTCGGCGCATGGTATCGAGGCGTCTCTCGGTCTGATCGAGGTGTTCGAGCGCGGCTTCGATCGCTTTGAATTCAGGCCGGCGTCGCATCACCGAAACACAGGGGATGTCGAGTTCGGCATGCAGGCGTTCGAGGTCGAGGATGTTGAAGCCGCCAAAGGCAACGCCGTCAAAGAGCGCGAGGTGCAACTGAGGCAGGAATTTACTCTCGCGCAAAAGGTCGATCACTGTATCGGTCGCATCGAATCCGTCTTTGACGACCTCACCCCAGACCATGCCCTCGAATTGCGTAGAGGCGCAGACCACTCCCGCGATCGACACGGGCTCAGACCCGTCGCGTGCAAAAGGAGCATCGTCGAATCCGATACTGCGGATCTTCTTGTCGAGTCGGACGATCCTTTCGAGCGACATCAGCTCTCCTCTCTGACCAGATGTTCGACCTCGTTTTCGATCCGCGCCAGCGCCTCATCGAGTTCAGGGGCATCGAGATTCCCGAGGAGCTCGCGAGCTGCGATGGGCTCTCCGATACGAAAGCGGATCGTCCAGGGCACCCATGGCAAAAAGACGAGCGGGCTGCCGAGAAAGAGTAGTGCAATGACGATCTTCAACGTGAGTGCGACCGGTAGAAAGTAGATGCCGATGCCCCCGACCATCGAGAGCACCGAGATCCCCCAGCGTTTGATTCCGACGAGCCTGGGAATCACGAAGAGCCAGGCGAAGAGCCGTGAGCGCAGTAGCATCGGCGCCGTGTAATGGCTGCCTCGAATACCCATCGGCACGATGGGAACGCCTGTACGCGCAGCAATGTTCAAAAAGCCTTTTCGACCTCCGAAGTCGACCTCGTTGGCCTTCCAGATCGGGCGCAGCGTATCGTGATCGCCGCCCGGAAAAACCAGTAGCGGGATCTCATCTTCGAGGGTCTCGTAAGCGGCTTCATAGGTCGATGGCACGAGCCCCAGATGTTTCGAAACAAAGGTGAGCGGCCAGAGCCAGAAGCTTACCGGATGTGCAAAACCCGCCAGGGCTCTTTCATCGCCGTGAGCTTCGGTCCAGAGAGCAGCAAAGCTGGCGAGCTCGGCGATTGCCATCCCCGCGCTGTGATTGGCCACCAGCATATATGGGTCTCGAGGTAGATTCTGGAGTCCTTCGAGCGTTGGTCGGTAGAGGACGCGGACGATCGGCCTGACGAATTCGAGGATCTTCCGTCCGAGCTGGGTGGGGCGTCCGGTCGATTGCATGTCTTCAGGGTAGCTTAAGACCGGTGGCGGGACACGACCCTCTCGAACGAGTTTCAGCGCCGAGCCATGCAAAGCCCGCGCTACACGCACCAGTACGAGTGCAAAGAGGATTCAAGAAAAAGAATATCCCCTCGCCGCAGCGAGGGGATATCGGATAGAGATTACTGGTTTTGCGTCTGCTTCCATGTCTGGTCTTTGACGTCCTGGACCAGGTCATTCAAACGTGGGCCGGAATCATCGAGCTGCTCGGGCTCAAATCCCGTGAAGCTGATCTCGCCGTTGCAACGATTCTGCCAGTTGGCGCTGAGCTCGGGATCCGAGATGTCGACCCAGTAGTTGCCGCTGAGGTCGAGGATACCGCGACGATGGAAGGTACGTACCTGAAGATTATTGTCGCCGTTATTGCCGATGATATTGCTCTTACGGATGAACGATTCGGCATTCAACTCGGCGGTCTGAAGGTCGAGTGCAAACCCGGTGTTGTCGACGATATTCGAGTTTTCGATCTGCAAGAGTACGAGGTCACCAATCACCTGCACTCCAATATTGTTGTTGTAGATGTCCGAGTGTGTGATCACCGGGTCGGGGTTGAAGGGTCGAGCCGGGGGCGTCGGGACGTTTCCGCAGCGAGTGATATTGCGCGAAGGCTCGCCGTTGGCCCGAAGGCCGATGTTGTTGTCGGTGATCGTCGAGTCGGTGATGATGATGTCTTCACCGAAATTCGAGAGGACGCCGGTGTCGAAGCCCTTGGCGACTGCCCGAACGAATTGGGCGCTCGAGCCGTTCTCGGCGACGATTCCTTCGCCGATCCGCCCCTGGTTTTGCATTACGACATCCTGGAACGATCCGGTAGCTTCCTCTTGCAGGTGAATCGCGCGGCGCGTGTTCTCGATGAAGGTGTTCTGTACGACATGGCCTTCGCCGATGAGGCTGATTCCACGCCATCCATCTTTGAGCGAGGTGAGGCGAACCGGAGCTTCTTCGGTGCCCGTGATCTGTAGCGCGCCCTGAGCGTCGATGCCGACGATTCCGAATTGGTCTTGGTCGCCGAGGTAGTTGAATTGCACTTCGACACCCGGCCGGATCGTGAGCGTTCCTTCGGGCGTGATGGTCGGAGTCTCGAGGACGACCGTCTCGCAGGCATTCCACTCGACGTCTTCGGCGATCTCACCGCCCTGAACGAACATCTTGGTGTCTTCACAGGGCTTGTCGAGCTCGGGTCGTCGGCACTGGAAATCGGTTCCTTCGCAGGCGAGTTTCAGCTCGTACTCTCCTTCGCCCGGGGTATCCCACGAGCTGAAGACGATCATGTATTTGGCTTCGTCGGGTACCTCGAAATTGATGTCGGGCGCGGCGAGCCGGTCACCTTCATCATCCATTTCGACGAGCTTCTCACCCGGGTTCGAGCGGTTTTCGTAGGGACCATAGATGGCCAGGATCGTGTCGAGTTCTTCTTCGGGTGAGATCGAGCCACCGTCGCCTGCTTTGGCGTCGAGGCTTACGTTGATCGTCGCGCCTTTACTGGCTGTGACGACGTAGGCATAGACACGAACTTTATTGTCGAAGGCGCCGGTGACCGTCGAATCGGGTCTCAGGTCCTCGATGATCTTGGCACGCTTTCCGATGTCGGATTTCGGAGGTGCGACGATGGGGTCGAGGTCGATACCGCCTTTATCGGTCGGAGTGTCGTCGGCTCCGCCGCATGCGGCGAATACGAGGCCTGCGCTTGCCAGCAAAATTCCTAATCGTTTGGTCATCTCGAAAACTCCAGGTGGCTTGGGGTGCTTCATCGATTCCGGTCAGTGCCGGTGGCGTAGACTGGATCACGTTTCGTGCCAGATGCTCAGGCTGGCAGGTGCCTTCGAGATTTCAGGGGGTTAGAGGGTTTCGTTCTTCATGTGCCGAATCTGAAGCCGCAGATCGGCAACTCCTCATTGCGGTACATAGCCCTGGGTGGCAACTCGAGTTTCCACTTGTGCGCCGAGACGATGATGCAGGTTTCGCCCCACGCATCACATATTGCGGATCATGGATTCGAAATCAGAGATGACTTCGGCGAGCTCGTCGGTTTCTTCTTCGACGATTCCTTTCATCTTCCGGCAGGCAGCCATCACGGTCGTGTGGTCTTTGCCGCCAAATTTGCGACCGAGTTCGGGATACGAATCGTCGGTATGTCGACGGGCCAGATACATGGCGATCTGGCGAGGAATGCTGATGTTGCGGGTGCGCCGTGCGCCCTTGATATCGCCTGGTTTGATGCCGTAATGGCTCGATACCAGCTTGATGATTCGCTCGGCCGTGATCTGGCGCGACTCGGTGAGGTTCATGCGCTTGAGCATGTCGCGCGCAAAATCGACGGTGAGCTTCTGGCCGAGCAGACTTGCCTGGGCGCCGAGTCGAATCAGTGTTCCTTCGAGCTCGCGCACGTTGGAGCGCACGCAATTGGCAATGAGCAGCGCGACTTCGTTGTGCAGTTGGATGCCGTCGGCCTCGGCCTTCTTTTCGAGGATCGCGATGCGCGTCTCGACGGCCGGAGGTTGGATATCGGCGAGCAGGCCCCAGCTGAATCGTGATGCCAGTCGGTCTTCGATGCCGGGAAGCTCGTTGGGCGGCTTATCCGAGGTCATCACGATCTGTTTTCCGCTCTGATAGAGAGCGTTGAACGTGTGGAAGAACTCTTCCTGCGTCGAGTCTTTGCCGCCGATGAACTGAATGTCGTCGATGAGTAAGACGTCGCAATCGTTGCGGAATTGCATCCGGAACGAGTTCATGTCTTTTTGTCGAAGCGAGGTGATGAGTTGATTCATGAACGCTTCGGACGAGAGATACATCACTCGCTTGGTCGGATCGTGCTTGAGCGTCTCGATGCCGACGGCCTGCAAGAGGTGGGTCCTTCCGAGGCCGACGCCACCAAAGATGAAGAGCGGATTGTAGGTCCGAGCCGGAGTCGTCGCGACGGCCGCTGCCGCCGCATGCACGAATTGATTCGAGGCTCCGACGACGAACTCATCAAAGGTGTAGCGAGGGTTCATGCCCGCATCGATGATCTTCTGTCGAACGTCGGGCTTTTTGAGCTCGACGCGCGATTCCGCGAGATTCTGAGCAACCCGCGATTCGCGAGCTGCCATGCGGTCTTCGCCGATATCGATGTCGATCTCTGTCGAGTCTTTCTCGGTGTCGAAGCTTCCCCGGACTTCGAGGACGACTTCGAGGCACTCGCCGGTGGCGTGTTCGAGCGCATCTTCGATCAGGTCGAGGTAATTATCTTCGATCCATGCCTTATTAAAATCGTCGGCGACCTCGAGGTACGCAGTTGATTCTTCCACATGATGACACGTGATGTTTTTGAACCACGAGTCGTAGTTGTGGGTGCTGACCTTGGCGCGAAGGTCACTCAACGCGGCGTGCCACAAATCCGTCATGAAAAATGCCCTGACGACGAGAGAAAGGTGATCGAAAAAGGGGCCAAAGAGCTAAAGGATATAGATCTAGTTATCAACCAAGATTTTGGTTCCCGAAAGGGCAAATCTGGGCGGTATGGAACTTGCTCAGACCCGCAGGATGCCTTGATCTACGGAGCTATGCGGGCTTGCGGCTCGTCAAGGGAAAATTTCGAACGTTCGGGTGATCACATTCGGTCGATCCGGGTTGCGTCGGGGATCTCGCGGGACCGATCCGAACAAGCTCCCGGATTGTTTGAGCCTTCGATGAGATCAAGGAGAAATCTCGAAAAACGAAAGGGCGATCGAGGATCCTGAAGACCTCGAGATCGCCCGATCGTGGATCGATCGCTTCTCTGATCTGGTGTTGGTCTTCTCGAGTTTGCGTGCTGCACACGCTTTCCTCGAGAAAGGATCGCACCGCCCCAGAGACCAAATCACGCCGCTTCGCGCTTCACCACGTTCACGAGACTCCCTTCACGGATCATATCGAGCTCGCGCTCGGTGAGGTCGTGCTTGGCCTGGAAGGTGTAATCCTGCGTGATATTTTTGACCGTGATTTTGCCAGACTCGAGCTCGTCGGCGACCTTCGGCAATTCGAGCTCGTCGCCTTGCTCGATGCGATCGTAGTCGTCGTTGTCGACGAAGGTGAGCGGCAAGATTCCGAAGTTCGCACAGTTCTGGCGGTGGATCCGCGCGTAGCTCTTGGCAATGACAAAACGCAAACCGAGATAGCGCGGGGCGATGGCCGCATGCTCACGGCTCGAGCCCTGGCCATAATTTTCTCCACCGACGATGCAGAAGCCGCCCTTCTGATGCTCCATCGCTCGGTCGTAGAAATTCTCGTCGACCTGGGTGTACACGAAGCGCGAGATCTCGGGGATGTTGCTGCGAAAGGGCAGCACATTCGAGCCCGCAGGCATGATTTCATCGGTCGAGATATCGTCGCCAACTTTCAAGAGCGTCGGCCCCGAGAGTGATTCGGGTAGTCCGTCGAAATCAGGAAGCGAGACCACATTGGGGCCTTTGGTGAGTTCAATTTCGCTTGCTTCTTCTGGGCTGAGTGGTGCGACGAGCTGAGCTTCGTTGATCTTGATACCCTCGGGCTCTCGCTCGTTGACGTAGTGCATGCCGTACAGGTCTTCGAGGTCTCGGGGGTCGGTAATCTTTCCGGTCAGCGCCGAGGCCGCGGCAGTCTCGGGACTCACGAGATAGACGGCGTCTTCTTTGGTGCCGCTCCGGCCCGGGAAATTACGAGGTACGGTCCTCAGACTGATGCGCCCGGTGGCCGGTGCCTGGCCCATACCGATGCATCCGTTGCAGCCAGCCTGGTGAATGCGGCCGCCGGCCCGCGTCAGCATCTGCAGAAATCCATAGTCCATGAGATTCTCGAGGATCTGGCGCGATGTGGGATTGATGTCAAAGGACACGGCATCGTGTGTCTGGCGACCGTCGACGATGCGCGCAGCCGTCGCGAAATCACGAAATCCGGGGTTGGCCGACGAGCCGACATAGGATTGATAAATCTCCTGGCCTTCGACCTCGCGTACCGGCACGACGTTACCGGGACTGCTGGGCTTGGCGATGAGCGGAACAAGCTCGCTGAGGTCGATTTCTTCATGCACGTCGTAGTCAGCTTCTTCGTCGGCTTTGATTTCGACCCAGTGTTCACCGCGGCCCTGCCGCTCGAGGAATCGGCAAACTTCGTCGTCTGACGGGAAGACGGTCGAGGTGGCACCGAGCTCGGTTCCCATATTGGCGATGACATGACGATCCATGCAGCTCAGGCCGTCGAGGCCCGGTCCGTAGTATTCGATGACGCGACCGACGCCGCCGTCGACGTCGTGGCGTCGCAGCATCTCGAGGATCACGTCTTTCGCGCTCACCCAATCGGGCAGCTCGCCGGTCAACTTCACGCCCCAGATCTCGGGCATGCGCAGCTTATAAGGTTCGCCCGCCATCGCCATCGCGACATCGAGGCCACCGGCTCCGATCGCCAACATGCCGATCGCTCCGGCTGCCGGTGTGTGACTATCCGAGCCGAGCAGTGTTTTGCCGGGTACGCCGAAGCGCTCTTGGTGCACCGGGTGACTGACACCGTTTCCGGGGCGGCTGAAATGAACGCCGAACTTCTGGCACGACGAACGCAAAAAGAGGTGGTCGTCGGGGTTCTTGAAGTCGGATTGGATCAGATTGTGGTCGACGTATTGCGCACTCAGCTCGGTCCTTACGCGGGAGATTCCCATCGCTTCGAATTCGAGCATGACCATCGTGCCGGTGGCGTCCTGCGTCAGCGTCTGGTCGATTTTCAGCGCGATCTCACTGCCCGGCTCGGGCAGCTCGTCGGTGTCGAGATGTTCGAGAATCAGCTTTTGCGTGACGTTCAAGGGGTCGGTCATGTCTTCCTTATCGTGAGTTCATCTAACGATCGAGAGTTAGGCACCATAAAAGGAATGCAAGGGTCGACATCGCCGTTTCGGAACTCCCCGCAAACCACCAGAGCCCCCACCCCGCCTTGCATTCCACAGCGCTTTCGCTCTAGAACCCCGCAAGGCGCTGAAAACACGAAGGGTGAGTAACATGAAGAAGCTTCTGATTTCGTTTGCTTTGATCGCGGCCATGACCATACCGGCTCTGGCTTTCGCACAGCCGGTGCAACGCATGCAGTCGCAGGACCGCATCAATGTCGCTCTGCAGCTCGGGATCGGCGGCAAGGCCGATATCGAAGTCGATGATAACGATGCCGCTGAGGGCGACCTCAACTCGAGCTTCGGAGCGATGGGCGAGTATCTCTTTGCGATCCACCGACATTTTGCACTGGGTGCGCGGCTGCAGTTCTTTTCGGTCGACCCCGACGGCCCCGGAGACAATATCAATCATCTTGCTCTCTCGGGTGTTCCCAAACTGCGTCTTCCGGCCTCGCGT
>CAYFTY010000127.1:0-8511 GCA_964346045.1 uncultured Bradymonadales bacterium
CGCCAAATCTCCACATCGACCCGGTGCCGCTGCTACCGAGTCCGGCACGGTCGGCGAGCCCGTATGTGCGAATCGAAAGACGGCCGTAATCGTCAAAAAACGAGCGCCATCCCACCGTGCCGCCGATCCCCAGCCCGGGAACTTCACCGAGTGAGTCGGCAAGCGCAAAACGGCCCATGGGACCGAGTTCTAGCGATAGAGCGCCGGCCAGGGGCGGAATGACGACGATTCGTTGCGTGCTATCTGAGCTTCCGCGCGCCTCTGCGGGTTGCGCAGAGAGAGGCGCACTGATCAAAACGAGTGCCACCAGCACCAGAAACCCGATTCTCAAAGGTCTTTCCAGATCCAGATCGTGATCGTTTCGAGGCCCGACTCGGCCCAACGCGCCTTATAATCGAGCTCACTACCGAGGTCGTAGTAGATCAGGCCCTCGCCGCAGAGTCTTTCGATGATCTCGTATTGAACGAGGTTGCCCGGCGAGTGAGAGGAGTATTCGTTATCGTACGAGAGCTGGAGACCACGATAGGTGTCCTCGAAAAGGCCGCCAAAAACATACGCAATATCTTGTCCTTCATGAGAGGCAAAAACCACGCGTAGCGCATTACGCCGGGCGAGGCGCGGCAGCATGATTCGATAGAAGATATTCATGCCGCCATCGAGAATCCCGGTGCCCTCTCGGCCTTTCCAGCTGCGTTCTTCGACCTCGAGAATCCGCTCGTAGACCGCTTCGGCATCGTCTTCGGTCACCGCGTCGACATAGTCGAAGGTGATCCCCGCCTCAGCGGCGCGGCGTTTCGAACGACGCATATTCGCGCGAAATTTCGACGTTCGACGCGAGAGATAACCTTCCCATCCACCTTCGAGACTTCCGACGTAGCGGCGCGTCTTATGTCCGAGGCCGATCCGATTGGTGGCCTGAAAGTTCAGGATCAGCTCGCGATACATCACAGAATTCGTCGGGATCCCCGAGAGGTAGAGGAGGTCCCAGTCCGTGTATTCGTCGCGAAACGAGCGAGCGAATTCGCTGATCAATCCAGGAATATCTTCACCGGCAAAGGGCGAGGCCAGACACCAAGAAGCCTCGAGAGGTTGCAGATAGCGCCCGATCCGCGAGTTGAAACCTCTGGCAAAGGTCACGAACCCATTTCCTGGATCTTCGACGAGCAGAAGCGGCTGGTCGGGAATGAAGGCCTCGTGAGCCGGCAAAAGCCAGTCCAGAGACGAACAAAAGCGATCGATGCCGGGGGTTTGGGCCACCGCTTCGTAGTGCTCTTCCGAGCGACTGCGCAACTGATAGATCGTGAGAGGCTCCATCCGTTCCTTGTGTACGAACGCAATCCACCGCATCTTAACCTGCGCAGGCACCTTGTGCATCCTGAGCGTAACGGTCGATCATGTGGATCTTTGGATATGGCTCGTTGATCTGGCGTCCCGATTTTGAATGGGTCGAACGCGAGCACGGGTACGTGCGTGACTGGCAGCGCCGATTCTGGCAGGGCTCAACCGATCATCGCGGGGTACCCGGGGCTCCCGGACGCGTCGTGACGATGCTGCGGGCACCGGGACAAACGGTCTGGGGAACGGCCTATCGGATCGAAGGTGAAGTCCGCGATCGAGTCCTCCGGGATCTCGATCATCGCGAAAAAGGCGGCTACGAACGCCACGAGCTTACGGTCTGGAGCCGACACGACAAAGAGCTGCTCGACCGTGCCCTCGTCTACGTCGCCACCCGGGAAAACCCTCATTTTTTGGGACCCGAGGATCCTCACCAGATGGCTGCCCAGATCGTGAGATCTCATGGCCCCAGCGGGCCCAACCTCGAGTATCTACTGGAACTCGAACGCAGTCTGCGCGAGGATCTCGATGTCGAAGACGAGCATGTCTTCGAACTCGCTGCATTGGCCCGCCGCATTGCCGAGGAGATAGAATGACCACGATCCAGATCGTAGCGGCCTGCATGGCAGGCGCACTCTACCTGCTCGTCTTGATTGTGCTTCGCTCGGTCTCGCGAGTCGGGGTGCATGCCGTTCCGAGAAAGCCGCATCATGAACCGAGACAGCTGACTGACGAAGGTGCAGCTGACGAGAAGCCGGCCGAGATCGAGGACAAGGCCTGATGGTTCGTGATGCCGCAACAGTGATGGTGCTTCGTCAACGCGAGCACCTCGAAGTCTTCATGGTGCGGCGGCACAAGAAGATGGACTTCATGGCGAACGCCTACGTCTATCCCGGCGGCAAACTCGATGATGCCGACACCGACGACGAGGTGATGGCTCGTGTGTGCGACCTCAGTCCGGATGAAGCGGCGAGCAGACTCGGGTGCGAGCCCGACAAAGCGGTTGGGCTTTATCTGGCGGGCATCCGAGAAAGCTTCGAAGAAGCCGGGGTGCTCTTCGCCCGAAAGGTCGGTGCGTCCGACTTCTTTGATCTCACCAACGACGTAGACACCCAACGACGTTTCGAGGTCTATCGCGAGAAATTGCATCATAACGAGCTTTCACTCTCGATGGTGGCCGAAATCGAAGACCTCGAATTCCCTCTGGGCGAGCTGGCTTTCTTTGCGCACTGGGTCACGCCGACTTTCGAGTCCAAACGATTCGACGCTCGTTTTTTCGTGGCAAGGGCTCCTGAGAAGCAAGAACCCTTGCACGACGCTCGCGAGACGACAGATAGCCTCTGGATTCGGCCCGATGAAGCGGTCGACCGAAGTCGCGAGGATGGCTTCTTTCTGGCTCCTCCCACCCTACGGACGCTCGAGGCGCTCGATGATTTCGATTCGGTCGACGAGGTGTTCGAATACTGCGACGGTCGCACGCCCCCTCGGATTCTGCCGCATTTCGAACCAACCGATGAATCCATGGTACTCTTGATGCCGGGAGACCCGGAATTTCCCGCCGACGATCCGACCTACACCAATACGGATCCGGTCGATGGCGGAGTAACGCGCCTCGTACTTCGCAATGGCATCTGGCACCACGGATAAGCGATGAAAGCATTCATGATCCTGATGGTCGTCATTGCTCTGGCCGCCTGCGGAAGCGACGAAGATGCACCCGAAAATGCGGTCTCAGACGCTGGCGTTCGCGCCGACGCGTCCCAGGATATGGCGAGCTTCGACAACGATCAGGGAATGGGCGGCAAAGATATCGGGCTCGACCTTGCGGACGTCGTTCCCGATATGCCTGCATCCAATGACGGCTGGCAGACACTGAGCCCGATCGCAACCGGGGCTCGACAGGAGACTGCCGTGATCGCGTACGACGGCAAAATATGGGTCCTGGGCGGCTTTAATGAGACATTACAAATCGTACCGAACGTCGAGGTGTACGATCCGGCCGGCGACACGTGGAGGAGGGCCGCAGATCTTCCGGTGCCGATGCATCATGCGAATGCCGCCGTCGTCGGTGACGAAATCTGGGTGGTTGGATTCCTCGTGCAGGGGTTTGCAGCCGATGGTCGCACTTTCATCTACGACACCGAGACCGATGCATGGGCTCCAGGGCCCGATATGCCCGATGATCGCCGGCGTGGCTCGTCGGCGGTCGGTGTGGTCGAAGATCGTATCTACGTCGCAGGAGGGCTTCGTTCGGGTGCCGTATCCGACTTTTCGGTGCTCGATACCTCGACTGGCACCTGGTCGTCATTGCCTGACGTGCCGCGACCCGTCGACCATGCAGCCTTCGGGATCATCGACGGCAAACTCGTGATCGCTGGCGGTCGCGATTCACGCATCGCCGCCCACACGCCTCGCGTCGAGATCTACGATCCCGAGACCAATCGCTGGTCTGAGGGTGCCGCGATGCCAACGTCGCGAGGCGGCGTCGCCGGGGCAGTTCTCGATCGACGGCTTTTCGTCTTCGGTGGCGAGGGAGCGCCCAACGAGACGGGAGTCTTTGATCACGTCGAGGCGTATGATGCGGCTGCCGATCGCTGGGACGTCTTCGACCCGATGCCCGATCCACGCCACGGGATGGGAGCCGCCGCCGTGGACGGCATCATTTATGTGCCGGGAGGCGCCGATGAGGCTGCGTTTGCACCTCTCGAAGTCCATTCCTCTTTTCGACCGTGAGACACACGATGTTTGGCGAAGTTACGCGAGTTCAATGCCCCTACTGTTTCGAATGGGTCGAGATCCAGATCGAGCCCGACCTCAGCGGTGAGATGGTATTCGACTGTGAGGTCTGCTGCCGGCCCTGGGCCGTGCACATCACGTGGGATGGAGGACAGCCACGAGTCGTCGTGCGCCGTGCTCAGTAGTTCCTCACTGCATCGCGCTTCGAAGGGCCTCGACCAGAGAGGCACTCTCGTCTCGGTCCCTGGGAAGCCGCCACTGCACGCGTGCGCCCCAGTAGCGAAAGGGTTCGAATTCGATCGTGGGCCCATCGGGAAATGCCAGTTGAGTCTGGTCGACGGCACAGCCCGAATTCCAGTCGATCCGGGCGATGACGGGGCCCTTTTCAGAACGTGCGGCGACCCAACTGGTCGATGTGCCCGGCTGCATCAGCGCTGCAACACGGCCGTCGTATTCCGAGAGGACTCGCCAGGTGATCGATTGCCCGTCGATTTCGAGCTCGAGACGCTCGCCCAGCTCATGCGCCCGAAGCCTTTCGCGGGGATTCAATGCCCGCATCATCTTGCGGGCTGCGCTTCGCGTGATCCGCTCGATCCGAGCATCGCAGGCTGAGAGTTTCTGGGTCTTATCTTCGTTGGTGTCCGCCTTCGGCGTCTTTTCGTTGCGTTCCGAGGCATCGTCAGACTCGTCGGTCTGCGTTTCGTTCAGCACCACCGCAGAACTCTGGGCCATCACCGGTCCAACGAAGCCCATCATCACCATGATTGCCAGAATGTTGAAAAGAACGCGCATCCTTGCTCCTCGACGCCGGGTCGGAGTTTTCATCGAACCATCGACACTCCGGCCCGCTTTCTAAAGCGGTACGGATATGCCGTCGTGCCCTCGATATTCGCGAATCTGCTGATCGCATAATAGGGAATTCGGGATGGACACGCGAATTTTGCGTGGTCTGCCTCGCTCAACGACGAGGATCCTCCATGAGAGATTTCGGATCCGACCGAGGATCTGGTTCTGTGAAACCCGGCGATCTCCAGTATTCATAGCGTCCGTGGCCGATCCCTGGCAGACGCGCATTCCCGAATTCAATTTTCTCTGAATAAATTTCGCTCGACGTAGTCCAAACAGATGGACACGGAAAACGCTGGAGACGACGATGACGAACCGAAACGCAATCCTGAGCATGTTCATGACCATGGCACTCGCGCTGCCCGCTGCGATGCTTGTTGCGCCGAGCGACGCATTTGCCATCGGTGGCGTCCTTAAATCGTCGCGTTCTGATGGCAAGCGCGTACACAAGCGTGCCAACAAGAAGCGGACCAAGCGCTCGTCAGACAAGCGCAAGCGAACGCGGAAGGCAACACGCTCGAAGACTTCGCGTCGCGCAGTCAAACGCACTTCGCGTCGAAGCACCACGCGTACTTCGCGTCGCACCAACCGCCGGGTTGTGCGCCGCACGACCACGCGTCGTCCTTCCCGCCGTGTCGTTCATCGTTCCTCGCGACGAACCGTCCATCATCACCACCATCGTCGCGACACGAGCTCATCGACCCGCACCAGCTCGAAGTCGAAGTCCAACATCGACGTCTACTTCACCGGTGGTCTGGGAACGAGCGGCTTTTCTTCGACGACGATTAGTGACGAAGCGCTTCCCGGTCTGGGCTACAATCTTGGCCTGGGTGTGAAGGGTAAGCTCCTCGGCGTGGAACTCGGATTCGACGGCGGTGGATACACCTTCGACCCCGAGGCTGGCGGAACAGACCTCGCCTACAGCGGTCTTTTCGCGGACCTCAAGCTGCAGCCCGCGCTGGATATCTTCGAGCCCTTCGCCTTCGTCGGTGTCGGTGGCTACCTGCTGGCGGACGACATCCTCAAAGAGAACACCGAAGGCGGCGCGCTTCGTGCCGGGGTCGGCGCCAACATCCGCATCGATGATTTCGCCATCGGCGCCCGGTACACCTACATGGCCTTCAGCTTCCGCGATGACACGGGAGTGTACGGCGGCGACTTCGGCGGTGCGTCCGAGTCGGTCGGAATCAATCTCAGCGTCTACTTCTGAGATTCAGAAGTGGTACCTCGGTCCATGAGACCGAACCAGCGTGCACAGACCCCGCGGCGAGTCCGCGGGGTTTTTGCGTTGGATGGGTCGAAGATATCGTGCACGATAGGGTCATGGAACCGGCTGCTCTCATCGGTTTGATCGTCGGCGCGGCGGTCGCGGTATTTCTCGGAACATTGACGATCCTCGCCGGCATCCTCGGTGCCTCGGCCGAGCCCCCAAAAAGTCTGCTCGGGCCGGTGATGGTCGAGGACGTGCTCGAGGATGAATTGCGAGATGTCTATCTCTCGGCGCGACTTCTCGAGGCCGATGGCGAAGACTGGCGAAGACTGGCCCGCGAAATTCGACGATACGTGATCGAATTGCAGGCAGCACGATGCGAGACCGGTTCTACCCTCGAGCTCGACGAACGAGTCGTGAACCTTCTCGGGATGTCGAGTGCTCCCGACCAGGCCGTAGAGTCCGTGCGTAAATTGCGTCGAGACCTCGTCAACGAAAGCGGACATTCGAGCAGTATGCCTGAGACAAACGCCGGATTGTACTGACGTTTTCTACCGAAGATGGCCGGGATGGACCGTCGGGGCCATCCAATCAGACTCGTGTTCGAGGTAGCCCGGCCTGACGCCAGAGGATTCGCGTCGATCGAATTGGTCCCTTTTCGGATTCCCCGAATTATGCGAACCTCCGAGTCGGTGCGCATCAAAGCACGGAATGAAACTAGAGCGGCAGTGGAGCTACGAATCTTGACGCCCATCGGGTGGCATCGTAACTTAGCTGCATCCTAGGCCGAAAAGTTGTTTTGATCATGTAGTGGCCTGCGCCAGAGCGAGTTCGAGGAAACCATTGAATCAGCGTCGTCAGGGCGGATACGTTCTAAAGTTCATCTCGGGGAAATATCAGGGAGGAGAGTTCCCTCTGGAGATGGACAGTGAGATCGTGATCGGGCGATCCAGTGATCTGGATATGGTCCTGGTCGAGGATATGGTCTCGCGAAGACATGCTCGTATCACCACCTACGGCGGTGAAATCTACATCGAGGACTTCGGCTCGACCAACGGGAGCTTCGTCAACGGCGAGAAGATCACCAAGGCCAAGCTCAAAGAAGGCGACCGGATTCTGGTCGGCACGAATATCATCAAACTCGTGCATCGCGACGACGATGACGATACCGCCAGCGGCGGCGCCGACATGCGCGCCGGAAATCAACCCCAGGGACGAGCGCAGGCCACACGAACGACAGGTGCGACGCTGACGGGTTCGATTTCGGGTCTGATTGAAGAAGTACCGCTTCCCGACCTGCTACAACTCTTTTCGACGTCCAAGAAGTCGGGGGTGCTCGTCATCCATCGTGACGACGATGTCGGCAAGATCTATCTGCGAGAAGGTCGCGTGTATTTCGCAATGATCAACGAAGACCAAGAGGTCTCACCCTACAAAGCTTTCTACCGGATGTTGGGCTGGACCCAGGGCACGTTCTCGCTCGAGCAGCCAACCGACGAAAGCTTCGAAGAGGAAATCGACGAGTCGACTGAGGCTCTGATGATGGAGGGCATGCGTATCCTCGACGAGATCAGCAATCTCGGCGGAGATGTGCCCGACCTCAGCGCGGAACTCACCGTGAACAAGCCGCTGGTTCCTCCGCTGCGGAGCCTCACGCCCGAACTCCTCGACACGATCCAGCTCTGTTATAATTACGGGCGCGTCTCTGATGTGCTCAACAAGAGCCTGTCGACAGACCTCGAGACGATGCAGGACATCGTCTACCTGATTCGCAACGATTACGTGCAGACTGATTCCTGACCCAGGCGGCAGGAACATCCACCGGCAGAACACATGCAGCAGCCTCCACCCGCGCCGCCCCCCGAAGAGGGCGGCTTTCGTGTTCCACCCCATAATGATGACGCCGAACGTTCGCTTCTCGGCGCGATTTTCATCGATAATCGCGTGATGGACGAAATTCTGGGCCGCATCGGTTCCGAGGATTTCTACCGGCAGAACCACCGCCACGTCTTCCGCGCGATGGAGGCGTGTCATAGACGCTCCGAGGCGATCGACGTCATCACGATCGGCGACCAATTGCGAGCCGAAGATTTGCTCGATCCCGTCGGGGGCCCGAATTTCCTATCTCGACTTTCGGGCGAGGTCCCGTCGGCTGCCATCTCGGCGATGTCGACGGGGAGAAGGCCGACGCCGTGGATGAAGGCGCTCTGCGGCTGGACGAGGTCGTGCTCGCCTTCGCGCATACAGAGATACTCGTTGCGCGCCGCGGCGGAGATGCCCTCGGCCACGTGGGGGGTGTAGGAGTCTTCACCAGCGATCGAAGAGGCCGATTCGATGTCGGGGTAGCCGCAGCCGCTCGTCAGGAGGTTCCCGCTCGAGTCGCC
>CAYFTY010000128.1:0-8450 GCA_964346045.1 uncultured Bradymonadales bacterium
GGACGGGCAGGATCACCGAAGAGGGGCGGGGCGCCATTATTCCTCTTGGGTTTCGTTCTCGCCCGCGGCATCGCGATGTTCGATCACATGGTCGATGAGTCCGTATTCTTTGGCCTCCATCGCGCTCATGAAGTAATCGCGGTCGGTGTCTTCTTCGATACGGTCGAGAGACTGGCCGGTGTGATGAGCGAGGATGGCGTTGAGCTTTTCTTTGAGGCGGATAATCTCGCGGGCCTGGATCTCGATGTCGGTGGCCTGCCCACCCATCCCGCCACGCATCAACGGCTGGTGGATGAGAATGCGCGAGTGCGGCAGTGCGTAACGTTTGGCGTTCTGTCCAGCCGTGAGCAATAACGCGCCCATCGACGCCGCCTGTCCGAGACAGATCGTTGTCACCTGGGGCTTGATGTATTGCATCGTGTCGTAGATCGCGAGCCCCGCGGTCACGCTACCCCCCGGAGAGTTGATGTAGAGATCGATGCCCTTTTCGGGGTCGTCGCTCTCGAGGAAGAGAAGCTGGGCGATGATGCTATTGGCGACCTCATCGGTCACCGGCGTACCCAGGAAGACAATTCGATCTTTGAGTAGCCGGCTGAAGATATCCCAGCCGCGCTCGCCGCGGTGAGTTTGTTCGACGACGTAAGGGATGAATGACATGTGTTGCCTCGAATACGGCTATTTGGGGGTGAGTTCGTTATTCTCGCGGGCGTCTCGACGCTCGCGCTTGGTGGTGAAATACCACGCCACCCCGATGGAAATGAAGTAGAGAAGTACCATCGGTCCTGCCATCAAAGTCTGCGTGATGACGTCAGGGGGTGTGAGCATGGCCGCCACGATGAATGCGATGACGATCGAGTAGCGCCAGAATTTGAGAAGATGCCGGTGCGTGAGCACGCCGATGCTCGAGAGGAACATCGAAAAGACCGGCATCTGAAAAATGATTCCAAAGCCCAGCACCAATTTGGTCGTGATCGTCAGGTACTCGCTCATCATGAGCTGTGGGTCCGAGATTCCCTGCGAAAAATCGAGCAGGAATCGATACCCTTCGGGCATCACGACGTAGAAACAGAAGGCTGATCCCGCCACGAAAAATAGGGTCGAGAGCACGATGAATGGCACCGCCATTCGTTTTTCGTGGTCGTAGAGCCCGGGCGCGATGAACGACCAGATTTGATAGATGATCACCGGCAGGCCGAAAAAGAGACCGGTGAAGATCGCAGTCTTGAGCAAGACAAAGAATGGCTCGGCCAGATCTTTGTGGTGCATCTGCGCAAAGTCGGCTTCGGGTGCTGCCTCACGAAGCGGAACCAGCAAAAAGTCGAAGAGAGGCTCGACCCAGATCCAGGAAATGCAAAAACCGATGGCGATGGCGACAAACGAGCGAATCACCCGAACCCGCAGCTCTGCGAGGTGATCGAGCACGCTCATGCGCGCCTCGGCGTATGGATCGGCAGCGGTTTCCTGCTCCATTAGATGGTCTCCTCATAGGGGATATGGAGGTAGACTTCTCGATGAAAGAGGTCGTCGCGCTTTGGATCGATCTCGGCCATTCGAATGATGTCTGCTTCGGGTGCGATGCGCTCACGCATGCGAACCACGCGCACATTTCGCTCGGGCGTCGGGTCGGATGACTCGGCCTCGGGCAGGTCCATCTGGTCGAAATTCGGTGTGTCCTGCTGAGGTTGCGCAATGGGTGCGGGCTTCCTCGAAGGGGTCGGGTCTTCGATGACCATTGCATCGCGTAAGAGATTACTCGCTTTGCGTATCTCGCGAATCGCCTTTCCCATGAATTTCGCCACCTCAGGGATCTTCTCGGGGCCGAGCACGACCAGGCCCAGGGCGACGATGATTATGATTTCGGTAAGCGACATGCCGAACAAAGCCGACCTCCTTGCATTGCAGTTTTTTCTACCATTGAATGGCGCTCGTTGCGAGTGATAGAGCAACTCGACCATGTCGCGTGGCACAATTAACTATGTCAAACGTCCCGGTATTCACACCATAATCCTCCGGCGGGAGAGATACATGAAAAAGAAGTTCATCGGAGACGAACCGAGCACCACGAATGGTCCTTTTTCGGCATCCATCCGCCTCGGTGGACACAATCTAATGCTCGTCGAAATTCCCGTCGCAGGACAACCACCTGTGCCTCTTACCCAAGCCGAGCACGAGGTCGCAGTTCTGGTTCTTCTCGGTCTCACCAATCAAGAGATCGCAGACGTGCGGGATACATCGGTGAACACAGTCAAGAATCAGGTCGCTTCGGTTTTTGGCAAGGTCGAAGTGAATTCACGAGCCGAGCTCGCGAGAGTCATGACTCCAGCTGAATGATGAGAGAAGAAACAGGTCATAGCGCCATGAGTGGGATCTACGAGCTCGAGAGGTCGAGTAGCGAGTGGATCGAGGGCGTACGAAAAGCAGCGCATGCGTTTGCTCCCGGTGCGCGGCTCCATTTGCATCTCGTTCAGGATGCGGCGGCCGAGAACATCGAGGTGCTCCTCGACCGAATGACCGACGACGCTGTGGCTCGCATGGCGAGCGCGGACGTACTCGAGCAACTCGAGCACCCCGACCGATGGAACGAGCATCCCGAACTGGAAACGGGCCGCATCGCGGTCGATATCGAACTCGGTGATGCCCGAGCGGTGGCATTGGTCGAAGATGCTGATGAACTCTCCGAAACCGATTTGAACTCGGTCGAGCTCTTTTTGCATCACTGGGAGGCAAGCTTCTTTTTGAGGCAGCTTTTCGAGCGATTCCCGCAAGCCGAATCAGCATTGAACGGAATGCGTTTGCTCATGCGTAGCCTGCGCGAAGAAGCCGAGTATCTGAGACTGAGAGAGGATTGCACGCAGATCTGGGAAGGCGTGGTCGATGGCACCTGGACTCTGGTTCGCCTCGATCGAAATCAAAGCCGCTGGCAATTCGTACTCAAAGCAAATCCTCCGGGATTTGAGGACCCCCGGGCATTGAGTCCCCGAGAGAGTCAGGTCGTCCGTCGCGCAGCACGCGGCGAGAGTAATAAAATCATTGCTCATGCTCTCGAACTCGAAGAGTCCACGGTCGCGAGCTACCTGCAGCGAGCGCTCGCCAAATTGCAGATCAACAATCGCGTCGAATTGGTGAGTATGACGAATGCGATTGTGGCCTATCAGAACAGAATGCAGCGCACGACCGATGGATTGCGCGAAGAGTCGGTGGGTGTGCTCGATGCCCTCGACCGCCTCGATGACCCCGAAAGTCAGGTCATCGTCAATCATTTACGCGAGCTGGTGACGCGTTTGAAGTAAGGATTCGCCATGGCTGCAGAAGAAAGCCACAACGGTCGCGGAAGGCCCACGACGGCATGGGAAACCAAGCCCGTGGCCATCAATATCGACGTCGGTGTTCTCAACGAATTGCGAAGGGTGAAGAATTTTCGGTTCTTGTCTCCACTCGGACTCGATGATTACCTGCGTATGGTTCTCTTCGGAGACGAGCCCCCGGTACATCCCGGGGTCATCACTGGTCAGACCGAACGCCACAGCTTTCGAATGCCGCTGCCGTCCTGGGCTGAAGTTCGAAAACGTTCGGAGTCGTATTCTTCGATGTCCGAGGTTCTGCGCGCCATTTTGATCGGAAACGAGCGGCCGCTCACCTCCATCTACGATCTCATCGACCAAGATTCCTAGTGGCAGCATCGTCAGAGAGTGTCGATGCAGAGATCGTGGAGTCAGCGACGACGCGAAACGGTCAAGATCCGTGACACAGACCACGGATTTATGCGCCGCTCGACGCATGAGCGAGATCGAGTATCACGCCGCGTCTTCGTGTTCGGCCTCTAACTCTAAAGTATCGGGCTCATCGGTGATGAGGATCCGCGCACTCCGTTGAAAGGTAATGTACGCCCACGCCCACTCGAGGAGCACGGCGATTCGGTTGCGGAAGCCGACCAGAAAGAGGATGTGAATGAAGAGCCATGCGAGCCACGCAATCAATCCCGTGAATTTCAGGGGCCCGGATTGAGCCACCGCATGGCTTCGGCCAATCGTGGCCATGATTCCCTTATCCAGATAGTTGAATGGCTTGCGTGGTCGCTCGTCGAGGTCACGCATGATCGTTCGACCCGCGTGTTCTCCGGCCTGCATGGCTGCCGGTGCCAGTCCAGGCACTTCTTTTCCATCGGCGTCGGTGGCTTCGGCCATATCCCCGATCACGAAAACTTCGGGATGTCCGGGAATGCTCATGTCGTCTTCGACGATGACTCGGCCCTGGCTGCCGAGGGCAACGCCGAGCGCCTTTGCAAGCGGTGAGGCCTTGACGCCGGCGCCCCAGACCACGGTCCGTGCGCGGATTTCCTCACCGTCGTCCAACACGACACGTTCGTCGTCGATCTCTTCGACCATCCGGTTCAAGCGCACCTCGACACCGAGAGTTTCGAGCTGCTCTTTGGCGCTCTCCGAGAGGTCTTCGGGAAAGGCCAGGAGTATTCGATCGAGGCCCTCGACGAGGAGGACGCGGGCATCGGCCGGATCGAAGCTTCGGAAGTTGCGAGTCATCGTTCGAGTCGCGACCTCTTTGAGCGCTCCGGCCATCTCGACCCCGGTGGGGCCGCCTCCGATGACGACGAATGTGAGCCACTCCTTCACCAACTCGGGATCGTCTTCGAGCTCGGCCGCTTCGTACGCGAGCAAGACGCGTTTTCGGATTTCGAGTGCATCGGCGATCGTCTTGAGCCCGGGTGCCTTTTCTTTCCAGTCGTCGTTACCGAAGTAATTATTGACGGCGCCGGCTGCCACGATCAGATAGTCGTACTCGACCGTCCCGTGATCGTGGAAAATCGTCTTCGTATCGACGTCGATGTCGTCGACGTGGGCCATCAAGACCGTCAGGTTATCCTGCTTGCGCAGAATCTTACGTATGGGCGCGGCGATGTCTGGCCCACTGAGCGCCGACGTTGCGACCTGGTAGAGCAATGGTTGAAAGAGATGGTGGTTTTGCCGGTCGATGAGCGTGATCCTCACCGCAGCACGCTGCAGGCTGCGGGCTGCGTAGAGCCCACCGAAACCGCCACCAATAATCACGATATGAGGTACATGTTCAGCCATGGGGTCTCCTCGATACACGCCTATGATGCGCGCGAAGGAAGATTGTTCCAGCATTTGTGTGGTCGAGCGAGTCTCGAGAAGTGTCTCAACGTCCGATCTCTTGGTCGAGATAGGCGATGCGGCTCATCTGATGAGAAATCTCGGGGTTCAGAATCGATGCGTTCGTCATCAAGAGTGCTGTCTCTGCTGCTTCCAGAAGATTGGCGAGGAGTACCCTGCCGAGAGCAGCGTCGGAATGCTCGCCAGCCTCGTGAGGTGGAAAAGAACTCACCGACCGTGTAACGGTGATGGAACACTGCCGGTCGTCACGCATCCTAACAGGCAGGAGGTGCACCATGTCCAGAATTCTATCTCTCGCACTCGTCGTTATCATTTCTATGTCGATCGGCTGTCAGTCGACCAACAATGGAGAATCGCAAACCCCTTCGGCCGCCGAGCCTGTGAATCAGCCCGAGTCTCAACCCGAATCCAGGTCCGAGAAGCCCGACGGGATCACGACCACTGCCGAAGAGCTCGCCCCCGAAGGCATGGGCATCGCCACCTTTGCCGGAGGCTGCTTCTGGTGCATGGAGTATCCGTTCGAGGCGATCCCAGGCGTCAAAGAGGTTTACTCGGGCTACACGGCGGGCGAAGAAGTGAACCCCACCTACAAAGAGGTGGCGCGCGGCCACACCTCGCACACCGAAGCCGTGCGAGTGGTCTACAATCCGGACGTCGTCAGCTACGAACTTCTCTTGAAGGTTTTCTGGCGAAATATCCATCCGACCCAGGTCAACGGACAATTCGTCGATAAAGGTTCGCAGTATCGCACAGGAGTCTACTGGCATGGCGAAGAGCAGAAAAAGGCGGCGTTGGCCTCCAAAGATGAGATTGCCGAGAAGTTCGACGATCCTATCGCCACCGAAATCGAGGAAGCCGGCCCGTTTTACGCTGCCGAGGATTACCATCAGAATTTCTACGAAAAGAGCGCTGCCCACTACGAGCGCTATCGCGTTGGCTCGGGACGTGATCAGTACCTGAAGGAGGTCTGGGGCGAAGAAGCCGGCGGATATAGCCTGCACCCGGGCAAGAGGAAGTGACCGACGAGCCTGTCCCAGAAGGTCTCGAGCGCTGGATGAAGGTAGTGATCGGGGTTTATGTCGCGCTCCTCGTGGCCATGGTGGGCGTCTACATCCACGTCGCCACGCTCGATATCGAACACTCGGCGTACATCACCGGTCCCGAGAGTTTCGAAGGTATGGCGCAGCGAAATGCCGTTCGCGGCTTTGTGCTCGACGCACCCACCGGGCGCATGATCACCAACGCAAAAATCACCTTCGAGGTCGATGGCGAGTTGGCCGGCGAGACCCGCGCCGAGCGAAACGGCTACTTCCATGGCGTGCTGAGCACCACCGCGGTTGGGGCTGCAGAACTGCTCGTCACGATCGAAAGTCCGATTTTCGACGAGCCTTATCGAGCCAGAGTGCCCGTCGAATTGGTCATGCCTGACCCGAAGCGCAGCGCGCCCGAGTTCGTGTCGCGCTTACCGGCCGACAAACAAAGCTGGCGCAAACACCTCGACTCTGAATTCGAGGGCGAGCTGCAGGTCGATGCCTTTCCGCCCAACGGTGAACTCGTTCGCGGGCTCGAAAACACAGTCTGGCTGCGGCTCACCGACCAGCAGGGTATGCCGGTTCGAGGTACGATCACACTCGAAGAGATCTCGGGGCAGAGTGCCGAGCCGCTTTCCCCGTCGTATCGCACCGATGAGCTGGGATTTGCGCGCGTCGATTTCAGGCCCATCGGATCGCATCGCTGGACGGTGCGAGCACGCTCGGCGTTTGGCGAAGAAATTCGAGAAGGGAAGGGTGAGCTTGCGTTCACCACGGTGCCGGCGCAATTTTCGCTGCGCCTGCAGTCCCACGTGATCACGCCTGGCGATACGGTGACCGGCTCGGTCGACACGCTCTACCGCAAGGGCGGATTCATGGTCGATCTCTATGATCCGCACTGGGTGGCGGGCGGTGCATACGGCATTTCAAATCATAAGGGCGGGTTGCAGATCAAGGTGCCCCATCCCGGAAAAGTCGGTGGCGGCATCGATCGGGTGCAGGTCTACGAAAGTGTGTTCCAACCCGGAAACGCCTGGGACAGCGCGTATGTCCTGCAGGCCGAGGACCAGGGATCCGAGGCCTGTCGCAAAGCCCTCGAAGACCAGATCGAGCGCATGGCGAAGTGGTACCCCGAACGCTGGGGGAGCTATCGCGACGTCGAGCTTCCGCCGACGATGAATCGTCGCGAATGCGATCGCTGGGCGGCGGCGATTCTGGCCGCGTTACCGCGCTCGTTTGCGCCGCCGAAGATCATCGTGAACACGCAGCAGGCAGACCGGGCCGAGCTCGAAGCCTGGAAAGATGATATCCAGAGCTTGCTTTTGATCGGCGTGATCATCGCGCTCCTCATTGGTCTGGCCAGTATTCTCGTCGTGATCTTCTCGAGCGCGGCCCAGCAGTCGAGGCAGCTCGCTCTCATCGAGGCCGAGATGGTCGACTTCGAGGGTGAGGATGGAACACCCGAGATGGTCCGGGGCGCGAAGATGGTGCGCCTCGCTCATGTGATGCGTATCGTGATCATCATCGGCACGCTCGTCCTTTTCGGAGTCGGCGTCGTCCTCATCTTGAGCCTGCTCTGAGCCCCAGGGACGTCGTCACCCCGGGAGTACTTCTTCGGCCAGCCGAGCCGACCTCACTGCGCTCCTCATGCCGACGGGGACGTCGGCGCTCCAGCCGACCGCAGAACCCCCAGAGTGAAAACGGCCAGGCAATCCCGTGGGATGACCTGGCCGTCGATCGTTTCTGCGTGCGGCATCAGCGCACGATTTCGACGCTGGCCGATCGAACGGTGCCCTCGTCGAGTTCGGCGGTGTCGACGATCACGAGCTCGTACTCGCCGGCAGCTTCCTTACCCTCGAATTCCGAGACGACATAGGTTTCGACAACATTCTCTTCGCCGGTGCCCCAGTCGTTATTCTTGAGGCGTGCCTCGCTGCCATCCGGGTGGATGAGCGTGATGATGAGGTCGGCGGGGAAGCTATGCTCGATGTCGACCGAGACATTCAGGGCCTCGATCTCGCCGGTTCCGTCGACCGTGAACGGAAGGGTGAGGCCTTCGGTGTTATTGTCGGGGATGAGGCCGGTATCGAGGTCGATGATCTCGCTCGAGCTCTGGCAGATCGGGTCTTCGCTGCAGGCAGCGTCGTCGCAGTCGGTCAGACCGTTCCCGTCGTTATCTTCGCCGTCACCACAGACTTCGGCTTCGACTGGATTCTCGATGTCGGGCAAATCGCTCACGCGAGCGCGGCCGAATTCCTCGACATAATCGTAT
>CAYFTY010000129.1:0-8443 GCA_964346045.1 uncultured Bradymonadales bacterium
AATAGCCTCCAGCGACATCGGGATTGTCGCGCTGCAGCTCGATACGACCGAGTCCGAGAGAGGCTTCGTGGCTGGCCGGGTCGAGCTCGAGAGACTTTCGATATGCCCGAGCTGCTTCTTCGACGTCCCCGGAGTCCTCGAGCGCGCGCCCGCGCAGAGCATGCAGATTTGCGTCGGCCGATGATTCGGAGTCGAGCGCTCGATTCAGCCAGGTCAGTGCTCGGGTGGGCGCCCCGAACTCGAGGGATACGCGACCTGCGCCTCGCAGCGATTCGAGATCCTCAGGATCGCGCGCAAGCGCCATCTCGAAATGGGAGAGCGCCTTTTGCAGCTCGGAACGCGCCTCGTAGATACGCGCCATCTGACGGGCGGCGCGGCCGTCGACCGAGGGGTCCGGGATATTTTTTCGCAGGATGTCGTAGGCTTCATCGACTGCATTTCGCCGCATCAATGCACGCGCGAGGAGCACAGCAGCTTCGGCGTCTTTTTCGATGACCTTGAGCGCGCGCCTGAGCTCGCGCGCCGCCCGGTCTGGTCGGTCGAGCTCGAGGTTCACCCGCCCCAGATTCAGGTGGATATCAAAGGCGCTCGCGGGGTTCTCCTCGATCTCGAGGGCCCGCCTCAGGTGCCGCTCGGCATCGCGCAATTTGCCGGCCTTTTCGCAGGCCAGGCCGCAGTCGAGGTGTGCTCGGACCGACTCGCGAATGGCCAGGGCTCGCTCGAATGCCTCGATCGATTCATCCCATTTTTCGGCGACTCCCAACGCACGTCCGATCAGATAATGCGTGCGTGCGATATTGGGTTTGTCGACCAGAGTGGGTCGCAGGATGCTCAATGCATCGTCGGTATCGCCTCGATCGATGGCCCGCGCTGCATTCTCGTGTCGTCGATGCAGGTCTTCGGGGATCATCACCTCGTCGACGATATCCCCGATGCGGCCGCTGATTTTGTCGAAGATGCCCATGTCGGCAGAGTGTCAGATTCGAGCCGGATCGGCCAGCCGGGTTCGCCCCGGGCACGCCCAAAGAAAAACGCATGACCGAACGAACGCTCGGTCAGATCCCGCTCGCCGGGCCTTTTACGCTGCGACCGTCTCTCTACATCGATCGACAGGCCTACCTCAAATCTTCGCTCGAAGGTGAGCTGCAACTCGAGGCCAATGCCAATGCGTCGGTGCCGCTTGGTTTCGAATACATCAATGGCCAGGGCTTTTCGATGATCCCCAACGGCAATTACCCGGCGACGGGTGGCGCTGGCATCACGGCCTCGGCAAGTCTGAAAGCAAAGCTCGAGGCAGGGATCTGGGGTGAGGCCGGCATGGTGCTGGCCATTTGCACGCCAGACCTCGGAGCCGATGTCTGTTTCAAGGGGCTCGAAGCCGGCGGAAGGCTTACGCTCAAGGCCTCCCAGGAAGACGGTGTGAGCACCGAGCCTGCTGGTCCTGACGATGTTTGTCTCCGTGCCTCTCTCGAGCTCAAAGCGGTCGTTCGCGGAAAGGTCGAGGCCGAGGTCTCAGCCTTTGGCTTCAGCAAGTCGGCGCTGATTTTCGAGGCGAGTTTCAGCCCGTTCACGACCAATCTGCTCTCGTGGGATGGCGGCGGGGAGTTCTGCTCCGGAGTCCATCAGAGGCGCCTCGACGCCATCAATACCCTCTTCGACCGGGACATCGATTGTTCGTCTCAAGAAGATAACGCCCTCGCGGGGACCTGCGCCGAGCAGTTCTTCAAACCCTGTTTCGACCCGTCGGGTACATGTAGCGGGCGCATCTATGAAGACGGTTCCTACGATATGGAATGGCCATCGGGCGAGCGCTACTCCAATAACGTGATCGAGCATGAGGAATTCGAGGATTCCTATCCGCTGCCGCGCCTGCTCGAGGGCGACTATTACGGCGCCGAGGACACTCACTGCGCCGAAGACCGCGTAGAGATCTCGTATATGTCGGGTGGGCCCGTGCCCGCATGTCAGTCGACGGCGGTGATCACGCTGCTCGATGGAGTGAGCGACTTCGACGGTGAGTATTTGCCGGGAGACGAGCTCACGATCTGCGAATTCGCCTCGGGAGCCACTCGCGTGACATGTCCGGGAGAGCCGGCATTCACCGTGGATCGTGGAAACGACCAGGGCATCTGCATGACCGGTGGGCCGTGCAAATTCGAGCTGGGCTTTCTCGAAGAACTCGAGGCCAATCGCGATCTCTCGAACGTTCCCGACAACGCGCTTTGATCGCGGAGCCTCATCAAGAAAGTGTATCGATGAGGTCTCCAAGACTCTCGACCTGCGCGCGCATCTGCTGACGCAGGGCCTCGGTCTGGTTTTCGATGAAATCCAGGTGGGCGCGGGTGAGTTCGTGTTGCAGATCTCGATAACGAGTCGCGACTTCGACCGATTCGACGAGTTTGTTGGGCTCTAGGGTTGTGAGCGACGGCAGTCGATGGAAAGCCATGGCTCGCTCGTCGAAGGTGAGTAATTCGTCGATGCCTGAGGTGTCGAGCTCGCGTCCGCTTGCGACGAGCTGACCGATCACGTCGTAGATCCCCAGAGGACCCCATGCCAGGCGCCGATCGACGGAGGTCGCGAGATGAACCTGCGAGTCACCGAGGGCACGGTTGATCCAGTTCGAGACCGAGCCTCGTGGGCCTGTCTCGAGAAAGAAGCGGATATTCTCGTTCCACGCACGCATCCAGATCGGACGAATGTCGAGAGTCTTCTCGAGGTGATCCATGAAGCCCATCCCGGCCATCGACGGGACGCGCCCGAAGACTGATTCGGCGACGTCCATGGCAGGTGCGGCCGGAGGAGCGTGCAGCGCTGCTCTGAATTCGAGTTCTTCGACCTGGATTTTCGGCGAGTCGAGAAGTTCGGTGAGTGCCTCGTCGAGGGCATCAGGATAGCCGGCAATCACACATTCGTGGTCGGTGCGAATCTCGGTGACGTAGACCAGGTCGAGGTTGTCTACGACTTCGCGAACTCGCTCGATGGGGCCGATGACGGCCCAGGTCTGCCAGACGTTCGTATCGCTCGTGGCGGCTTCGACAAAACCGGCGTTCGCCCAGTATTCACGGGGTGCCGCAAAGTCTCCCGCGAGCTCGCGTTGGAAGAGATTCGATTCTTCGAGTTCGATCGGGCCTTTTTTCTCGCTCGACATCGCCCACATGCCAAAGAGCTCGCCTGCCGAAACGCCCAGGATCTGGTCGGCTTCGAGCCCGATTCGTCGCAAGAGATCGACGGCTCGTTGCTGCCACCAGAAGGTCTCTCGCACTCGACTCATGACCTCGTCTTCGTCGACCGCCGGTGCGTCTTCGCGCCAATCGGGGACGGCGACGAGCCAGTCGCTTCCGACGCCTCGATACGATGAATAGAGGCCGGGAAAGACCCAGGCGACGTCCCCATCGAGCGGCGTATCGAAGTAGTAGATGCCCCGCGAAAAAGTTCTGCCGGTACGCAGCATCAGGTCGGCTTCGTCGAGTCGCCGCGGCAGTTCTTCCGGGGGCGATACGACGACGAGACGCGCGGGGCCGACGTTGGATTCTCGGCCGCGGCGCAGGTTCTCGACCACCTCGTCGCGGTTAGCCCCGCTGTAAACATGCAGATGAACGCGGCGCTGTACCAGGGGCAGTGGCTCGTCGTCACAGCGTAGTCGCCACTGGCCGATCTGTGCGACCCGCGGGCCATTCCAGGGCACCGGGAGATGTCTTCCGGGCCGTACACCATGCCGAGAGCACGCTGCCGAGATCGCAATCGCCATCAGCGTTTCGACTTCTTCGGGAACAGGCGGCACCGGCGCAACCCACGCTTTGCTTTCGTCGCGTTCGACACGCACGCCCGGACCGTTTCGAGAGACCTGCAGGGCAATGGCCAGGTCGATGGCGTCGTCACCGCCCCGAGAGACTCCATCGACGACGACGATGCGCTCGCCCCGGGCAAAGGGGTCGGCCCGAAACTCCGACCAGCTCGCGATCGGCAGGCCGGGGGTGAGTCCAGCGCATGCGGCGAGCTCGAGGCGATCGACGCGGGTGCCTCGCGCGACGATATTTTCGGGCACGAGAACTTCCTCAGCACTGGTTTCAAAGGGTGCACCAGTGAGCCATCGGCGCATGAATGCTGGCAGAGTGGAGCACTCGCCGAAGACCAGGCCGACGTCTTCGATCGTGAATGCGTCGGTCATTCGCTCTCGTTTGATGTCGATTCAGACCCGGCGGGTTCGGGGTCGATCGGAAGCTTCTTCGGATCGTCTACAAAGGTGGGCGAGGCGCCTTCGACCGGTGCTCCGGTCAGCGTCTCTGCGGCTTTCCTGGCGGCCATGCGCACCCGCAGGTGAGGGTCTTGAACGGCCATTTTCTCGAGGCGCTCGGTTGCTGCACCGAGTTGGAATTCCTCGGCCAGCTCGACAGCCCGTTCGCGAACAGGCGGATGCGGACTCGAGAGAGCGACCAGAATGGCCGAGGTGGCGCGATCATCCTGGACGAATGAAAATACCTCGAGCACGTGGACCTGTTCGAGGGGATCGGCTTTGGGATTCTCGAGGGTCTTGGCCATCGAGTAAACTCGTTTCTCATACTCTAGAAATATTTTCTGCCCCTCGGCTTCGCGACCGGCACGCGTGTAGAGACCTCCGAGTTCGACATAGGCCTGCAGATAATCGGGCTGCAATTTGATGGCGTGTTCGTACGCGCGAATCGCCTTCGAGGTTTCGCCCTGCTCGGCAAGTGCTCGGCCCGTCATGAACTGGACCTCTGGAAGGTTAGGTGCTTTCTTTCGCAGCTCTTCGTAGAGCTTCAATGCCTTTTCGGCGTCGCCGTCTTCACGATAGATTTCGCCGAGTGCGATATAGGCCGTGACCTGGGCGCTCGAGACCGGCCCGGTTTTTACCAACCGCGTAAAATATTTTGTGGCCGCGTCGAATTCGTTGTTCAGGAAATGTCCTTTGGCCCGGTCGAGGATGGTGAGTTGCTCGTCGGTGCCCTCAGGCAGCTCGGCGGCAGCTTTGGCTTCTTCGGTCGGCTCTTCGGGCAATTCGGCCTTTTTCTCGGTCCGGGTCTCGGTCGGCTCGGAGCTCTTTTCGGCGGATTCGTCGCAGGCGACGAGCCCGAGGGCCAGAAAAGCGGCGAGCGAGAGGCGAAGAATTCTCATGAGAGCTCCTGGTCGGTCACCCGGGGAATCCGAATGAAGAATGTGGTTCCTTCATTCAGAGTGCTCTCGAAGCGAATCGTTCCACGATGCTGGTCGACGATCTTCTTTACGATGGCGAGTCCGAGACCTGTGCCGTGTTCTTTGCCCTGGGTCACGAACTCGTCGAAGAGGCTTGCTCGTACGTCTTCGGGAATCCCCGAGCCGGTGTCGGCAAACGAGAGTAGCAGGTCGTCGCCTTCGATGTTGCAGCTGATGGTGAAGGTGCCACCACCTTTCATGGCGTCGGCCGCATTTCGTGCGAGGTTGATGACGGCGCGCTTGATCTTGCCGTCGTCGATGACGGCCGGACCGTCGTAACCGAGGTCGATCACGAGCTCGACGTCGCGGCGCGCAAGCTCTTTGGAGAGCGAGTGCTCGACCTCTTCGAATAGGTCGCTGAGTAAGATTTCACGCGGCATGAAGCTTTTCTCGCCCCGCGCGTAATTCAACAATTCGAGCGTCATCTGGTCGAGGTGATCGAATTGTTTGTAGATGGTGTCGGCGAATTTCTCGCGTTTCTCGCGCGCGTCGGATTTGACCATGAGTTGGACATATCCGTTGATGACGGCGATCGGATTCTTGAGATCGTGAATCACGCCCGAGAGCATCTGCCCGATCGAGGCGAGTCGCTCGGATTTCTCCATCTGCTCGTGGTGGCGACGCGCAACGACTGCGCCGGCGATGCGCGAGCCGATCACAGTGAGCAACTTGAGATCGCCTTCATCGAAATCTCTGGCTCGATTGAGCACCTGCAGTGCGCCGATGATCTCTTCGTTGTCGGCGTAGAGCGGCACGGCGATTACGTTGCGAACCGTGACCTGGAGTTCTTCGCATGCAGCGCCCGGGACGATGTCGCAATCTCCCTGATTGCATACTTCCGAGCGGCCTTTTTCGATGACCTTGCCGCAGATGCCCGTTTCGTAGGGAAGATTTCTGACGGCGAATTCCCAGCCTCGAGAGCGTCTCACATGCGTGAAAAAACGCAGGTGCTCTTCTTCTCGTAGAGCCAGCACCGAACCCTGGGCGTCGAAGAGTTCGTTGGTCTTGCGCGTCACCGATTGTACGAGCGCCTCGAGCGAGACCTTATGGCTGAATTCTTTCTCGATGTCGTAGAGCAGGTCGAGCTCGGAGATCTTCTTTTCGAGCTTGTCGGTGAGCTCGGTGAGCTCCATATTCTTCTCGACCACCGAGAGATAGAGCTTCGAGTTTTCGAGCGCGATGGCGGCCTGACTGGCCAGGGCACTGAGCAGGTTTTCGTCTTCGGAGTTGAACGGGCCATCGAAACGGTTCAGCACCTGCACGACGCCAATGATCTGGCCTTCCTGATTACGGATGGGCTGGCAGAGCATGCTGCGCGTCTCGAAGCCGGTCTTGCGGTCGAAATCGGCGTTGAAACGCGGGTCTTCGTAGGCGTTGCGGATGTTGATGGACTTCCCGGTGGCTGCCACCCAGCCGGCGATGCCTTCGCCGACATGGAGCCGAATCTCGGAGTTCACCACGCCTTGCGTGACCTTGGACCAGAGTTCGTTCGAGCTTTTGTCGAGCAAGAATAGCGTCGAGCGCTCGGCTTCCATGAGCTCAGTGATCTTGCCCATGACGACCGTGAGTAGCTCGTCGAGATTGAAGGTCGAGCCAAGTGCGCGCCCGATCTCGGCGATGCAGGCAAAGCGCGATTCCTGATGGGTGACGAGGCCGCGCAGATTCTTGGCGACCTCGAGAAGCTCGTCTTTGGTCAGCGACTCGAGCGCTGCATCACTGAGCGCGCCCGGCTTTTCGAGCCACTCCAACGGCTCGGTGGTGTCGAGCGTTTCTTCGGCCGGGTTGGGGAGTTCTTGGGTCATGGTTCGTGCGCCGCGAGTCCACTGCCAAGGTAGCACGATTCATGGATGATTCGCGAGTCCGGGAGACGACGATGGTCAACCACGGCACAGTAGCGAGCTTTGCGAGGAGAACTGCGGCCGGGGCCGCCGGCCGAAAGGCCGGCAGGCGGATTCAGTTTGAGTCTTTCGAGAAGGTTGGAAGCGAGCACTTCGGGGCTCTGGGAAAGGTCCGGCACTCGAGAAGGTCAACGAGATCGCAAGTCACCAGAGTCTCGATCACTTGTTTGTACCCACGACATTCGACCCTGGTCGCGGCCGCAACCGCGATCAACTACGCAACGTACCCGTCACGAGGTCGATGGGTTCTTTCGGGATCACGACGCCGAGGAGGTCGTAGTCGGTGGATTGCTGGATCTCGACCTCGACGATGTCTCCCGGGGTGGGGATGTCGCCGCCGTAGTCAAAGGAAAGGTAGGTGACGCCATCGATATCAGGCGCCTGTCCGTAGTGGCGGCCTTCGAATACGAGCTCGTGCTCTTCGCTGATGCCGTCGACGATCACGTCGGTGACGTCGCCGATCCATGCCTCGCCCTTATTCTTCGAAATCTCGCGCTGGATGCCCATCAGGTGTTCTTTGCGCTCGTGCTTGATGTGCTCTTCGACCTGGTCGCCGAGCGTTGCGGCATGGGTGCCTTCTTCGGGGCTGTAGGTGAAGACGCCGACGCGGTCGAATTCGACGTGCTCGACCCAGTCGCAGAGTTCTTGAAAATGTTCGTCGGTCTCGCCGGGGTAGCCCACGATGAAGGTCGTTCGCAGGACCATGTCGTCAATCGCGCGGATGCGGTCGATGAGCTGCATCTGTTTGTCGCGCTTGATGTTGCGCTTCATCGACTTCAGCAAATCGGCGCTGATGTGTTGCAGCGGCATGTCGACGTAGGGGACGAGCTTGTCGAGCTCGTCGAAGCAGTCGAGCAATTCGTCGCTGAAGTTCCAGGGGTACATGTAGAGCAGGCGGACCCACTCGATGCCGTCGGCCTGCTCGTCCAGCGCGCGCAGCAAGCGCACGAGGTAGTCGCGGTTGTGTTTGGGGTCGAGGTCGATGCCGTAGCTCGTCATGTCCTGTGTGACGAGGATGATCTCTTTGACGCCTGATTGGCCGAGCTGTCTGGCTTCGGCGACGACGTCTTCGATGGGGCGGCTGACCTGTTTTCCACGGATTTTCGGAATGATGCAAAACGAGCACGATCGCGAACAACCCTCGGCGATCTTGAGATAAGCCGTGCCGCCACGGATGGTGTTCGTGCGGGCGACCTCGTGGTCCATGATGAAGCTGCCCGGCTGAATATAGGACTTCTGCTCGAGCTCGCCTTTGAGGGTTTGATGGTTGGCCGGGAGGTTCTTGGGGCCGAGGAGGCCGCCGCCCTCGGGGTCCTCGACTCCGAGGTCCCCGC
>CAYFTY010000130.1:0-8441 GCA_964346045.1 uncultured Bradymonadales bacterium
AGACCGAGAGTGGCTGGGGCGCCCGTTCTCACGTGCGTCATTCCTGTCGCAGTGTTTCGATGCTCTCGACCTCGAAGACGAGTCCTTCTCGGATGTGTTGATTCCGCCGGCGGATGATCCCATCACTCGTGAACTTGCCTATGAAGAGGCAATTGAACTCGAAAAAGAGCTCGGGCTCGGTTCGGGAGTGCTCGGTGCAGAGACCGCCGACGATGATGACTCCGATGACGAGATTTTGGAGATCGATGAACACGGCAGCGTGATCATCGAGGTCACCGATCTCAAGGAATCGAAGGGTGGAAGGCTATCGGGGCCCATCGAGTCGCGCATCCTGACGCGCGAGGAGCTGGACGAGGAACGAGAAGAGCGCGCTGCTCCGGTGCGCGTTCGCCAATCGACGTTCAACCAGACGATGCCCGATACACCTCTGGCTCTGGCAGATGAGGGAGAGCTCGAAGAACGTCCGGGTACCACCGAGCCTGCGATCCTGCCGCCTCCACCGTCAGCCGAAGAGGTGTCGCGAGAAATGACGCCACTCTTGAAGAGCGTCTCGCGCATGCTCGCCGAATCGTGGAACGCAATTGGCCTGGCAGCGCGTACCGAAGACCGCGCCGAGCGCATCGAGCGCGTGCTCAAAGCGGCCATGACGGGTGGTGTTCGAGCAGCATCAGGCGAGCTGCGGCGCATTCCTGGAGGACTTGGATTTGCGGGTAGTCTCGAGTCGCTGACGGTGATTGAAATTCTGCGGACCATCCGTGACCGACGCCTGCGCGGTCGGCTGGAGATCGCTCTTGCAGACATGACCTTCCTGGTCTTCCTCGATGGCGCATATCTCGAAGAGGTCGAGAACCTCTCGGGCTCGAGTGAGCTGAAGGTGCTCGATGTTTTGCTCGAACTCGAGATGCTCGAGCCGGATATCTACGCGGAACTCACGCAGGGATACGCGACCGGCCAGTATCATCAACCTGTGGGGATGAAGCTCACCAAAGAGCGGCTGGTCACTCCAGAGAATCTTCGAATTGCGCGGACGATCCAGATGAAAAATGCCTTTCGGCGCATGTGCTCAGCACGGCAGGGAGCATTCTCATTCCAGGAGATTCGAAAGGGCGATGGCCAGCCGTGGCCGGTCAACGGCGTGCATATGCAGGTCGACTCACTCTTGCTCGAACTCTTGCGCGAGACTTCCTTCGATACGGGCGACTCGCAGGCGACTTCGCGCACCCGTCTGGTGCTCGATGCCAACCGAGCTGCGTTCATCGATCCCGACAGCCTGACATCCGAAGAGCTTGCCGTATTGCGCTTTTTTCGAAAGGCACAAAATCCCGGTCCTGCGTTAGAGCGTCTCGATGCCGAGGACGTCGACCGGGTCGTCAACCGCCTCAAGAAGCTCGAGTTGCTCAAGCGCTCTAATCCCGAGATACCGATTCCGGCAGGTCTTAGAGAGGGTGGCGGCGACACTGTGGTGAGCGCCATCACCGATAAGCTCTCGCGCGAGGAGCGTCAGCAACTGCACGAGCCGACTGACGATCAGACCACACATCTCAAGGAATCTTTCGATGTCGGGCCGGATACCGACAGTCTCGATGCCGAAGAAGTCGATGCGCTCGTAGAAGAGGCATGGAGCGAGCCGATTCTCGACGAGGAAGAAGCGGCCTCAGACGACGAATCGTGACGATCCGTCGTTGCTTGACGCTCTGAGCGGCTCAGATGTACTCTCGATGGGTCGATTTCACCCTCAGCCCATTCGCACATGCTGCGTATTTTTTCACTCACGACCTTGATGGTCTTTGCCATCGCCTGTTCCCAGGCGCGCTGGGATGATCCGGGGCCCCGCGAGACCTTTGAGAATTTTCTGATCGCCGAGTCTCAGGGGGATATCGAGACCGTATTCGCGATGATCTGGAAAGAGGATCGCGAAGTGCTGAAAGCACGCGCGGATGCGCTCGAGGGCGTGCCGGAAAGCGTCCGACCCGCCGCGCATGAAATGCTCGTGATTGCGGGCATGGATCATCCCTACGACATCGAGAGAACGCGGCTTGCCAAAAAGATTGAGAGCGAACCTGAGACCGGACAGCAGGTGGTCGTCGAGCTTTTCTACATGGATGGTCGTGAGGGCAAAGCGACCATGATCTGGGGAGGCGACGGCTGGTATGTCGACCTTCCGCTCGAACCAGAGAGACTCGAGGAAGATACGGATGACTCATTCGGCAGACCAGAGCGCAGAAATCCCGAGCGCGGTTCAGAAGCCGGGCAGGGCGGTCCAAAATACGGCACCCGGTGTCTTCGGAGCGAGAGAGCTGCCGTCGCAGGAAGCCTCGCTCGGGACCGGGGACGTCGTCGGTGGACGATTCGAAGTCAGTCGTTATCTGGGTTCTTCAGGCGGGGGGATCAGCTACCTCTGTGTCGATCAGCAGAGTGGCGATGACGTCGTCGTGAAGGTCCTCGCAATGCCTTCGCCCGGCAAGGCGAAATTTGATCAGATGTATTCGGTGGTCCGCACTGCGAGCGGCATTCAGCACAAGAACCTCACGCGTATCATCGGCATGGGCCGCACGCCCTCGGGGGAGGCGTTCGTGGCGATGGAGTTTGTTCGAGGTTCGACCGTATCAGCGATTCTGGCTCAATATCGGGAGAGGAATAAGCGTCTGACTTTGCGTGACGCATTCACGATCGTTGCGCACATCGCCTCGGCGCTCGAAGCGGTGCACGAGAAGATGTGCCACGCCGTGCTCACACCCTACAATGTGTATCTCGACCGGCGAGGAGTGGTCCGTGTCGGAAACCTGGCGTTTGGACGAATCGCTGCGGAGTTTCTGCTCGAGCACCACCAGGGCCCCTATGTCGATTCGATTTACGTTGCGCCCGAAAGTGCCGAAGCTCCCGAACTCATCAATGATGCAGCCGATATCTACATTCTCGGCATGATGACCGCCGAGCTCTTGAGCGCGCGTGGCCTCCCTGCCACTCGCGACGAAGCAAAGGTCATGGTCGCCGCTGCGCTCTCAGACTACCCGCCGGGTGTTTTGGAGCTCGTGATGGCGGCTATCGGCGAAGACCTCGCCGGACGTCCCCGTAGCGCGGCGGAGTATCGGGACCGGCTGCAAAAAATCATCGAGAACGAGGGTGTCGTGCTCTCGGGTGCGCCGCCCGAAGGTGCTTTGCCGATCGAGCCAGCCGTCGTCGAGAGCGATGAAGACGATATTTTCGACATCCCCGAGCTGGGCGGAGTGGGAGCTGATCCGAGCGAGGCTGCCAACCAACGCTATCTCGTCTCCAAGAATGGACTCGATTACGGGCCCTTCACGGCCGAAGACGTGCTCGCTCAGCTCTATTCGGACGAGATCACCGAGCATACGGAGATTCTCGACCGGGTCGCGCAGGAACGTAAAGAACTCGGCGAGATGGCCCGCTTTCGCAAAGAAGTCCAGGAGTACATCCCCAGGCGAGAGGAGCGACTCAGGCGCGAAGCCGAGGCCCGCGCGGAACTCGAGCGAAAGGTCAAAAAAGGTGGCGTTGCAGCTCTCGTCATCGGGATTGTGGTGGGGCTCGCCGTTCTGGTCACGATGGGTGCGCTCTATCTGATGCAGCCTGACCCCGAGCCATTGCCGATGGATAAGGCCTTTGCGTCGTTGGACTTCAAATTCCAGCCGCCGCCCAAAGAATTTCAGACCGTGGCGGTCGACAATGACCTCTTGAATAGCATCTTCAATCCGCGGGCGTCGGAAGAAGAAATCGCACGGGCGATCAAGAAAAGACAGAAGAAGCGCCGCGGGTCCAGGAAGGCACGTCGTGCCCAAAAGCCATCCTCAGCCGAGGGCACCGAAGTCCAGACGATGGACATGGCAGCCGGTTCGGGAACGGACCACATCCTGACCGATCAAGAGGTCAACGACGTGATTCTGGCCTCGTTCGGTGGCCTTCGATCCTGCATTTTGAAGCAGCTCAAGCGCGACTCTCGTTTCAAGGGTGTGACCGTTCAGTTCTTCATTCGGCCCACGGGAACGACCGGCGGGGTCAAAATTCGCGAGTCGGACTATCGCGACTCTGCGGTAGCGGAATGCTTGACGTCTCGCTTCCGAAGCATGAAATTCCCCGAGCACGGTGGCCTGAATCGCGGCGTCACCTATCCATTGCGCGTCCAGTAGAGGAGCACCATGAATATCGACGTACTCAAAGCAGTGCTCACCGACGAGCTCGAGGCCACGCTGGAAGATGATACGTATCAGATCCCGGGCCGGTATAAGGTCACCGTCATGGTGAAGAGCGAAGGAGACGTCGTGCCCGTGTCACGCGTGACAGGTTTGCGGGTGGCTGAGCAGTACTTGACCTTCGTCACCGAGAATGGCCACTTTTTCATCGAGCCGTCTCGCGTCTTCGCGGTCAAGAGCGAAGGCGAGTCAGCCAGCGACAAGAGGCCTGGTTTCCACTGATGGAAACGCACGGCTTCGACCCCTCCCAATTTTCAGGCCTCGAGAAGGAAGCCATCGTCTCGGTCCACCTCGCATCGGCCGAGGACTCTCGTGCGCTGGGCGCATGGATGTCCGACTGGCTCGAGGAAGGGGACGTCGTCGGCCTCATCGGGAATCTCGGCGCAGGTAAAACGACCCTCACCCAGGGGCTCGTGCAGGCTCTGGTCGACGATCAGGCCTCCAGCCCCACCTATACTCTTTTGAATGTCTATGAGGGTGACACCGAGGTTTTTCACTTCGACCTCTATCGCCTCGAGGACATCCATGACCTCGAAACCGTCGGTTATTGGGATTACGTCGAGAGCGGATTCGGCATCTCGGTCATCGAATGGCTCGACCGAATTCCGGGGGCCTGGACTGGTGAAGGTATCGTCCTTTTTTTGGAGCGCGAGGGCGACGGTCGGCGCTGCGAAATCTGGAGCACGAGTCGGCCTGCTGCCCGAATTCGGAAAAGTGAACCCTGGACGAACACATAGTGGCGCGGATGCCACAACTCGTGATAGAGTACCTACGTTTCCGTGAGATATCACGAGGGCTTTGTGCCGCTCCAGGTGGTTTGAATGAGTGAGGAAAAGTCGGCCAGCAATGAGGCCAAGGTCGAGAATCCGGCTGTCGTCTCACGTGTTCCGGTCAGCCGCAAAACGGTCGAGTATCATCGACCGACGGTCGAGGTCGAAGGGCAGCCGCTCTCTGCGGGCTTTCCGGTCCAGAAGATTTTGATCGAAGTGCTCGATGGAGACGACAAAGGCTTTTCAGAGACCTTCGAAAAGCCGGTCGTCCGGATCGGCGCAGATCCTCTGAGCGATATTGTTCTGAGTGACCCTACGGTCTCGCGAATGCATGCCGAGATTCAGCGGCGCGGAGAAGGGCTCGAACTCATCGATCTCGATTCGACCAACGGCACGTTCATCGATGGAATGGAGGTGGGCAGCGTTGCGATTTCTCCAGGCGCAGTATTTCAGGTCGGACGAACGAAGATGCGCCTTTCGACCAAGACCGAGCAGGTGAAGATCGAAGTCACCGATCGCACACGCTACGGCAATATCATTGGTCAATCGCCAGCCTTGCGTGAAATTTTCAGCATTCTCGATCGGGTCGCTCCGAGCGAACTCAGCGTCGTGATCGAAGGTGAAACGGGCACAGGTAAAGAGCTTATCGCTGCTGCAATCCATGAGAATTCGCAGCGGTCTGGCGATCCTTTCGTTGTCTTCGATTGCTCGGCGTTTCCGGCCACCCTGCTCGAGAGCGAGCTCTTTGGCCACGAAAAGGGCGCGTTTTCGGGAGCGAGCCAACGTCATCGAGGCGTTTTCGAACGAGCCGATGGCGGCACGATCTTCTTCGACGAGCTCGGAGAGATGGATATCGAGTTCCAGGCCAAATTCCTGCGCGTGCTCGAAACCGGGGACGTACGGCGCGTCGGCGGCGAAAGCACCTTTAATGTAGACGTCCGCGTCGTCGCGGCGACCAACCGCAACCTCGAGGAATTGGTCGACGAAAAGAAGTTCAGGCAGGATCTCTTCTATCGACTCGCCAAGGTGCGCTTCAATCTGCCCCCACTGCGAGAACGGGCCGAAGACATTCCGCTACTCGCCGAGCACTTCCTCGAAGAGATGACGAGCGATAGTGCAGCTCGGCCGCTACTGACCGACGATGCACTGCGCACGCTGCAGCTCTTCGACTGGCCCGGCAATATCCGGCAGTTGAGAAATGTAGTCGAAAAGGCCGTGGCCATGTGCAGCGATGGCGCCATCACTGCCAGCTATCTCGAAAATGAGCTTGGGAACCGCGGCCGGCTACAACAGATTCGGCCGGCCCCACAGGCGCAGAACGTCACGCCTGAAAATCCGGTAGCCAGCGCCCCGCACCCGACGTCCGCGGCCACGACCGTCCTGACGGCTCTTCTCGAAGATGAGGAGGGGAGTGCGATTCCTTTTCGCGAAGCGAAAGACGCGCTCATTGCCGATTTCGAGAAGACCTACTTGATTCGTCTACTCGAGCGAAGCGAAGACAATATTTCGCAGGCGGCTCGTGAAGCCGAGGTCGACCGTCGGCACCTCTACCGCCTGCTCAAGAAGCACGACCTGATGGATAAGTAGCCATCAGTCGTCGTAGATCTCTTCGAGTTCCTTGAAGATATCGTCCAGACCCTCTTTGGGTTCGAGCTGGATCTCTTCGCGCGCGTCCAACATCGGCGTTCGTGTTTCGGGAGGTCGAGCGGGCAGGGTCTTGCGCCGTTTCGGCCGAGGCCCGTCTTTTTTCTTTTTTTGAGCATCGACGAAACCCGTCGTGTCGATCACCTGGGTACCCTCAGCGAGTAGGTCAGTCAGAAACTCCTGCTCGTTTTCGAGGTGTGTTTCCAGCGCACGCGCCGCCGAATCGGCAAAGACCAGCTCGTCATAATTACTGTCGATATCCATCAGGATGTGGATCAGTTCTTTTGCAATCTCGGCGGTCGACTGTGGCCTATCCTCGGGCTCGAAGGCGAGCATGGAATTGACGACCTTGTCGAGACGGGGCGGAAAATCGCCCATATCCCTCAAGGGGCGGATCGTAGGGTTTCGCGCCCTGGATAATGCCGTATCCGGATCTCCCGAGAGCGGGTTCGATCCGGTGAGCAGTGAATAGAGCATGAGGCCTGCCGAGTAGATGTCGGTCGCATGCGTGATCGTTTCCGTCGCCGAAGCCTGCTCTGGCGAGAGGTATTCGAGCTTTCCCTTCACGACGTGCATCCGGGTGCTGCGCGGATTGATGCTCGAGAGTGCGATGCCGAAATCGATGAGTTTTACCTGACCATCAAATCCCACGAGAATATTCTCGGGGCTCACGTCCCGGTGGATGATGTTCAGCGTGCGGCCGCGCTCGTCATGAAGATGATGAGCAAACGAAAGTGCGAGCAGGATTCGACTCATCAACCAGAGCGAATCTGAAATGGTGAACGCACGCGGCTCTTCGCGAATGATCGACGCGAGTGAACGCCCCGATACATAGGGCATGACCGCAAAGAGAATCTCTGACTCTTCGTCTTCCCCGAGGTCGGTGACTGCGACGAGGTTGGGATGGTCGAATAACGCCATGAGGCGCGCTTCGGCAAAAAAGCTCTTTCGGCCGGCCTCATCGTTCGACGCCGGAGGAAGCACGAGTTTCAACGCACAGCGACGACGAAAGCCGCCAGGTCCAGTACGAACCCCCAGCCAGACCTCGGACTGGCCTCCTACGGCTAGCTTGCCGCGAAGATGGTATGGCCCTAGAACCTGTGGTACTGACTGGCTCAACTCGATCTCGCAATTGGCGGGTTCGGGAGCTGATTATAGAAATGAGTACGCAACCCTACAACCTCGCTGATGCGAAGAGATGAGCAACCCAAAGTCCAAGGTCAAACCAGTCTCGAAACAAGAGCGCCAGAAGATCTTCTCGGCGTTTACCGCGACGTTTGGTGCGAGATTGCGCCCGGGCGAGTCGCTCGGCCTCGAAGTCGAGCGCAGCGCTGAACACGGATTCGCTTCGCTCGTGCTCGAAACGAGTGACGATACTCTGAAGGTCGAACTCGAAGCTGCGGTGCTCGCCGATGACGAACATCCGGAAGAGCCGAGCGCCGAAGAACGTTTTGACCAAGCCGTGGAGTTCGTCGGTGCCATGTTTGCCGAATTTCTCGACGATCGAGAGGCAATGCGCATGCACGATGATTGGCGAATCTACGAATTTGATGACGTGTTGGTGCGCTTTCGTGGACAGAAGCGAAAGCCCAACCTCGAGAGTCTGGCCGACGCGTGGCTGGCCTCGGGCGGCGCACCTTTCGAGGAAGAATGAACGAAGAACCCCGACCGCGCTTATCTGTGACTCTTGCCGTGGTTTTCTACGGGGGCATGGTGCTCGTCGCCATGGCCTTCGCGGCGTGGGTCTGGCCGCAGGACCTCTGGTTCTGGCATGACCGCAACGACACGCCGCTCTGGCAGGATGGGCTCATCGGCGTCG
>CAYFTY010000131.1:0-8382 GCA_964346045.1 uncultured Bradymonadales bacterium
CGTCGTGCCGACCGATTTCACCAATCCGAGCGGCGAGGTCGATGATGACGTTCGGATGTTCACGCATCAGCTGGTCGACGTACTCGATGTCCTCGGGATTGTTGGCGACGTGCAAAAGCATGAAGGTCGTGTCGGGATGCCTGGCGACCATCCTGTCCCGGGCAGCCAGTAAGTCTTCGCGCGAAGGAAATTCGTCGTCATGAAAACTCCAGGACGGGGCCTCACTCAATTCAGCATGCCGTTCGTTTTGAGGGCCGGGTGGCTCGAAAAAAGCTTTTGGATCGCCGGTATGGATACCCACGACGACGCCCAGCTCGCCGGCTTTCTGCCAGATGGGATCCAGACGTGGGTCGTCGACTGCCAGCAGCTCGCCATTCTGAGTCTTGACCCCCAGCCCGAGGTGTTTGGAGATCTTGAGGCCAGCGTAGCCGCGCGCCACCGCGCGCTCGAGCGCGTTTGCCTGTTTTTCACCGAAATCTTCCTCGTCGATTCCCGACCAGTCGATATTGAAGAAGTTGGCGATGCGTCCGGGATATTCGCCGGCAGCGCGCAGGCTGCCTTCCATGTACTCGCCGTAGCCACCGCTCATGTTCACGGCGCGGTGAATGCCGTTCGCGTCAAAGGCTTCGACCGCAATTTGAACGCCGTATGGATTGAGATGGGTGTGGACGTCGTTCGCGCGTCGAACTTCGAGTTCTACAGACTCCTGCGCAGGTGCGGCCGCGTCAGGAGTCTGCGCCGGGGCGGGTTGATTCTTGTCGCACGCCGCCAGAGTGGCCAACGCTATGAAGATGATGGTCGCTCTCGCCATGCGATTTCAGCGTCGCTTAGCCGAATATAATTCGGCTCGAGTGTGATGAGGTCGTCTACGTCCTCTGATTCTAGCCGAGAATGGGCCATCATGGCGATCGAGAATGGCGATGGCGAGTCCCATCCATTCGAGAGTGAGCGGATGCGTTCGTCTCGCCAGTGGTCGAGGTCGTTGGCGTATGAGCGGATTCCATTGCCGATGACCAGGACTCGACCCTCGAGTTCTCGTATGTGCTTAGAAAGCTCCTCGGGAGCGATCGTGCGTGCTTCGACCACCTTTTCGAACGCTCCGCTTCCGTCGCCCCGATAAGTCGCACTGTACACTTCCGAGCGTCGTGCATCGATGGCAGCCACGACTAGGCCGTCGTGGATATCACAGGCCGGCCGAGCAAGCGCGTCGAGTGACGAAATGCCTGCGATGTGAGCGTGTGCAGCGCGCGCCAGCGCTTTGGCATTGGCGAGCCCCACCCTCAAACCCGTAAAGCTCCCGGGACCGATTCCGACGCCCACGAGGTCGATATCTTTCATCGACCAACGATGCTGCTCGAGCATGTCCGAGATATTGTGCAGCAGGGTCGCGGCATGGTTGATGCGCACGATGTGGTGGCGTCGTGCGAGCTGTCGTCCGTCTTCGACCAGTCCCAGAGCCTGGATCCGGGTCGACGTATCGATGCTCAGAATGCGCACGTTGTGCCTCGCTAGATCTCGTTGACGTATTCAGAGATGGAATCCCACTGGCGCTCGATATCATTTTTGAAGGCCAAAACGATGAGAAAGAGGATCATCGCAAACCCGATGTAGGCCGCGATCTGCCTTGTTCGGAAGCTCAGTGGTCCACGTTTGAGAGCTTCGATCGCGAAGAGCAAGAGTTGGCCGCCATCGAGAATCGGAATCGGCAGAAGATTGATGATCCCCAGATTGATCGAGATCAATGCCATCATCTGCAGGAACTTGTCCCAGCCGGCTTTTCCGGCCTTCGCGGCGAGCTCACCGATCATGATCGGGCCGCCGACGTTGTCGAGGCTCAGACGCCCCTGCGCCATGCGCACCACGCCCATGGCTGTCATTTTGCAAAAGCGCCAGGTCGAGACGACCGCAGTCTCGGCTGCATAGCCGATTCGCTGAAAGAAGGGGAAGGGCACCTCTTCGGGCATCTCCAGATCTGAGATATGCGCCCAGCCCAGGTATTCGCTCATCGCGATGGGCTTCTCGGGTTCGATGGGCGTGAGCTCGAGGGTGGTCGTCTTGACCTCCCCGTCTCTCGCGTAGCTGACGCGAAACTCGGGGAGTTCCGAGACAGGACCACCGGCGCCTTCCTCTTTGGTCTTGGCGATGATGGCTTCATTGACATGATTGCCGATGTAGCGGTGCAAGAGTCGCCAATTCGAAAAGGATTTTCCGTTGACCGCGACGAGTTTGTCGCCGACCTCGAGCCCCGACTTTTCGATGACCGAGCCCGGCTCGACCCGGGTCAAAAACATTTCGGCGTTGGTGAATTTGGCCGACCACTCCCCGTCGATCTCTACGGGCTCGAGGGTGAGCTCGACGGGCTTCTGCCGATAGATCTGTGCGTAGTCGACATCGATTGGCTCGCGTCGCATGACGGTGAGTTCCAGCGCCTCACCGCCTGAGTTACGCACCTTGGATGCGAGCTGGTCAAAGCGCTTGATCGCCTCGCCATTGACCGTCAGCACCTTATCGAAATGCTCGAGCCCTGCTCGGGCAGCGGGACCGTCGGGATCCTCGATACCGATGGTTGGGCCGTAGGTCGCGGGGTGGATCCCGAGGAGTCCATAGTGTCGCTCCGAGAGCCCGAACGAATCGAGATCTCGCTTGGCTTCGGGCGTCACCTTCATGCTCAGGATCTCACCGTCGCGCTCGACTTTGAGGGCGACTTCGCGCCCCGGAGCGTTGGTGATGAGGTCGATGACCTCGTACCAGTAGTTGATTTCATCGCCGTCGATTTCGACGATCTTGTCTCCGGCCTGCAAGCCCACCTCGCTCGCGGGCATGTCCTCGAAGACATCGCCGATCACTGAAGGAGGCGTGGTCGTTACCATCATGGTGAAGATGAAGTAGATGATGACCGGCAGGATGAAATTGAAGACGGGGCCGGCGAGGACCACCAGGGATCGCTGCCAGATCGGCTTGCTCATCAGTGCCCGTTCGCGCTCCTCGGGAGAGAGGTGTTCGACCCCTTCGAAGTCTCCGCCGAGCATCTGCACATAGCCACCCAGCGGTAGCGCGCAGATGCAATACTCGGTTTCGCCATACTGGTAGGAGACCAGCGTCGGGCCGAAGCCGATCGAAAAGCGCAGGACTTTGACATCGAAGTATTTGGCCACGAGAAAGTGGCCGAGCTCGTGCACGAAGACGAGCACGCCGATGAAAATGATGAAGTAGAGAAGAGACACGCGTTACCAACCAGTGCAGACGTTGCCGGGCTTCTGGTCAAACCACGGCTGAGGCCTCGCCATTCCACAAGCCGAAGGATACTCAGGCGGGGGGCTGCGAGAAGATGGTGAAGCAATAGTAGACCCACGGGGCGGCGAAAATCAACGCATCGATGCGGTCGAGGATGCCGCCATGGCCGTAGATGATCGTTCCGCTGTCTTTGACACCGTGTGCACGCTTGATGAGCGACTCGGCCAGATCGCCGCATTGACCGAGGATATTCGCCGGGATGGCGAGCATGAGCACCTGAAGCGTAGAGAGTTCATTCCACGCGAGATCGACCTGCAGGAATTCCAGACCGAAAAGCTGGGTGCTCACACCATCGCCGGCCATCGCAAACCATGCATTGAAGCCGAACGCCAGCGCGATGGTCGACAAGAAGCCCCCGATCGCACCCTCGACCGATTTATTGGGGCTGACCGCCTCGTAGAGCTTGCGCTTGCCGAATGCGCGTCCGGCAAAATAAGCGCCCGTATCGCTGATCCAGACCAGGCCGAGCGAGAGGAGCACCCAGAATGGGCCCGAATCTCCGGCATCCCGATTCATCACCGCGAGCGTTCCCAATAGGAGCGCGCCGTAGATGATCGCGGTGACGCTCGCCCCGATCTGATGGCTGACCGTCTTCTGGTCTTGATAGCGGAAGAGAAAATAGAGAAAGACGACTACGACCGAGCCGCAGAGCGCGAACAAAAAACTCGACGGCGCCCAATACATCGCGCTGTACGCGCCGATGCCCGCCAACGCCGTCAGCGCCTTTCCTACACGGTCGGTGTTGCCGTAGGTGATCGAACAATATTCCCAGACCGATGTGCCGCCGGCCCACACCAGAAGGGCGAAGAAGGCCCATTTGGGAGCGACGAAGATGATGTAGAGGAGCAATGGTATCGCGACCCCGGCTGTGACCAGCCGTGGTGCGAGGTCAGACTTCTTGTCGGCCATGAGGTCTTTCGGGGGTCAGGAGAGCTTCTCTTCGATTTCCTCGATTTTGGCTTTGATCGCGGCGTTATCAGGCTCCATGCTCTCGGCGAAACGCAGATTTTGGAGAGCCTGGTCGTAGTCTCTTCGGGCGAGGTCTGACTGCGCCAGATTCAGGAACTTCTTGGTGGTAGGCTGACGCGCAAACTCGTTGAGATGCGTCGGTCCTGTGTCTTTGCCCGAGGTTTCCTCGGGGCTCAAACGCAACTCTCCGCTTACAAGCACGTCGTCGTATCGTTTGCGTAGCTTGCGGTCGGTCAGCACCTCGAAAGCCTGTGTGTATGCCTTGAAAAGCGCATTGACGCTATCGAAGACGGCCTGGCCCCATTTCTCTTTGCGGTACTGCTGATATCGATCCGGGTGATATCGGTAGCTCAGCGAATCGTAGACTTTTACGATGATGTGGTGTGGAGCTGAAGGTTTGACACCAAACATCTTGTAATACGATTCATTCTCGATGCCTTCGAGCCTTTTATTGACTTCATTGTAGAAGGAACGCCATTGCTCGAGATCTTCTTCGGACTTTCCCGCGCCCGCGACCGATTTGAGGGCGTTGCGGAAGATCGGGCCGGGCACCGGATACTTCATAGCCTTGTCGAAGGGCCCGGTCTCGGGCGGCGAACCGGTGGTGAGCATCAGAATTTGGATGGGCTCGCCCGAGGATTTCAGCTGATTGGCGAGCTCGGCCCCATGCATGTCCTGCAGGGTCTCGTGAATGACTGCGAATCCGACGTCGCGGCCCTGCAATTTCTGGGGGATTCCTGCCCCGCTTTTCGTTGCGATGGGCTTGAACTGCCCCGACGGCAGATCAGATGCGATCTTCCGCAGGACATCTACATCTCCGCATGCGATGAGGATCTTGTGCACGTCGTTCGTCTCCTTGCCAACGCTCCATTCTTACCGCTGCAAGACATCATGGCGCAAGCCACTTCCACGCGTCGCCATCGCTATCAGTCGTCGAGTCGATCGAGTCTCGAACCCAGGTAAAGATCGGCCAGGGCGAGCGTCACCATCGACTCGATGACGGGTACGGCGCGAGGTACGATACAGGGGTCGTGGCGTCCTTTCTTGGCCATCGAACCTACCGTCGATGCGGGCTTGAAATAGACGAGGAGGCGGATTCGCTCGCCATTGGTGAGCCCGCCCTGAATGCCGTTCGCGGCCGGGCTGATCCCCGCCTCTTCTCCTGAACCACTGACGCCCGAGTGGAAGTCGACGCCACGCATCGTCACGTCGTTGGGGGCGTCGCCGAGGGTTGCACCGACGACGGCTCCCACACTTGTTACCGCGTTAGGCAGTACATTTTTTGCTTTGTAAAAGACCGGCTCTCCGAGGCCTTTGGGCACACCGTCGACCCAGATTTCGATAATGCCGCCTCGCGAATCTCCCTCTTCTTTGCACGCTTCGAGCTCGGCCTCGATGGCGGCCGAAACTTCGGGGTCGGGGCAGCGCGTTGCAAATTGGTCGACGTGATCTCGGGTCAAGGTCTCCGGTATGTTTTGAGCCCGGTGCGCGCCGATCTGACGGGTGAAGCCCACGACCGAGACGGATTCGGGTAAAATCTTCGACGCGATCGTTCCACCGATGACACGTCCAATCGTTTCTCGGCCTGACGCGCGCCCCCCGCCTCGGTAGTCGCGATGCCCGTATTTGTCGTCCCAGACGCGATCGGCATGTCCGGCGCGGTAGTAATTCGGGTCGTAGTCTTTGCTGCGCGCGTCGTGATTGTAGACGACCACGCAGATTGGGGTGCCGAGCGTCTTGCCTTCGAAAATGCCACTCAAGAGCTCGCCGCGGTCACCCTCGGCCCGGCTCGTCGTGATCTTGGACTGTCCCGGCCGGCGACGGTTGAGCTGCGCCTGGATTTCGTCGAGCGTCAGTGGGATGCCGGCGGGGCAGCCGTCTACGATCGCGCCCAGGGCCACTCCGTGAGACTCGCCAAAGGTCGTGAGTGTGAGAAAATTTCCGAATGTATTGCCGCGCATAGAACCTCCAGTTTCGACGATCGGTACCGCAAGGGGCGTACCGACTTCAAGATTGGGATGCGTTTGCCCGATGGAAAGCGTCAATCGACTCGCGTAGAATTGGGGCATGAGAATCATCTTCGTACCGGCGATTGTGCTCGCGACGCTCGCTCTCGGCTGCGTCGACCGCCAGGTCGATGCACCAACACCGTTCTATCGTTTCGAAGATTCACGGTTCGAGGCCAGCGGACTCGCCCAACATGAATCGGGGTACGTCGCGTACGGGCGCTGGCGTGAGGCGGGCGAAGTTCAGAGCGCCATGGTGTGGCTCGAAGAGGGCGGAGGAGTTGATCTGCGACGGGCGACGGACGGCATCTGGCGAGGCGAGCCTCGTGACGAGATCGACGACGTCTATGTAGGCATCACCAGCGTGCAAAGCTTCGAGGGCGGACTCCTTGCGGTCGAAACCGAATTTGATGGCTCGTTCATCAGGGCCGACACGCAGAATGAGGTGTGGCGCTTTGACGAAAGCGGCCGTCTCGTCGAGGAATTTGCGGTCGATGGCGGGGTATCCGTCGACGGGAGTGGCGGAGTCATCGGAGTCGGTCCATCGGACGATGGCGTCCTGGTATTGCGGGCGTTGAAGCTCGACGACGGTTTGCGTCAGGTTGCCTCGGACCTCGTGCGGCCCGACGGTGATATACACGCCGCGGTCGACGCCGTGGGCGTCGTAGACGACGTCCGACCCGATGAGTGCCCGGAACTCTGCGAGCGAGGTTTCGCAGGATTTCTCGATATGGTCTTCGAGTACCAGGAGGCTTCGTATGTCGTCGGCTCTGAGATCGTTGCTTTTTTTAGCGAGGAGCCGGTGATCGCGCGGATCGACGGGCAGGGAAAATGGGACACGTCTTTTGGCTCGGATGGCTTCTTGAAGCTCGCCGAAACGACCTTCGAGGGATGGCACGTGCACGCAGCAGCTCAACATGGAGCTGAACTCTTGGTTCTCCTCTATCCCCCACGAGGCGAAGACTATCGAGTCGTGAGAGTCGATCTCGAATCAGGCTCTGTGCGTGGCCGAATCGATCTGACACCGCCGCTGCCTGATGTCTATCTCGACTATGTGGCAGCTTCTCGGGACGCATGGTGGATCGGTGGTTTCGATATTGCCTCACCTCAACGTCCGCCATTTCTCTTGGAAGTCGAGCACGCGGCCGGCAGTGACGGCGAAGAAGACGAGGCCCTGCTGGAGATAAACCGTCGTATTCGTATTCAGGCGATCCTTGGAGTCGACGATGAGCTTCTGATGGTCTACGAGAAATTCGGCCTCACACGAATCGCACGCTTCGATCCTCGGCAGCCCGAAGAACTCGACTCACTCTGACCAGAACGCTCGCTGAGCACCTGCCTGCGCGTCAAAGAATACATCTCCGATCACGTGCTCGGCGTCGATGGGTGGTGGCTTTGTTCCGGCGTAGTGAAGGTCGAGCCAGACGGCGGCCTCAGGATGGCCAACTACCTCATAGCCCCAATGCCCGGCGCCGTTGACGAGTACGCCAACGGCGGGCTCGTCTCCGCTCCAGCCCTCGCGCGCGCCGCGATGCGCGACCACACGCCATCCGGCCTCTTCGATGCCTCGCAGCACGGCGCCGGAAACCCCTCCTTTGCCAAGGAGCGCGATCGTTCGGTCGACGCGGTATTGCTCTTCGATCCACGCGAGCTGGGCTTGCATCCCGCGGGAGTCGGTGTCGATCCCCTGCCAGCGATCGTGCCGCATGCGCAGGGTGTTCAGAGGAAGATCGCGTTGTGCGAGAGCGCCTGCCTCAGGCTTGAATGGGGAAGTCACCGACACATCTCGGATCCTCATCTTTACGGCGAGCTCTAGATGGTCACGAAACGCGTCTTCTGCTGCATTGATTTTGACGTAGCTCTCGTCGTTTTGACCTTCCGCGAGAGCGGCACGTCGATGCCAGATATCCCCCTGACTTTTCCATGCGGGTTGGCCAATCAATGCTCGAAACGTTGCGTCTTCGTTCAGCCCGAAATGCGGAAGCCAGTCACGCAGGTCCATGGGCGGAACGCTCTCGTCTCCAAGGCGTTGCCCGGCGAGTCCAAGCGCCATGTAATTGGCTGCATTCCTCTTCGCAGCCAGAACCGGTCGTAGCCACGCCCACTCGAGCCC
>CAYFTY010000132.1:0-8368 GCA_964346045.1 uncultured Bradymonadales bacterium
GTCGGGGCCGCGATTGTCGGCGATCGTCCAGGCGACGGCCCGCCAGTCCTGAAGCCAGGGCTCGAGGGTAAGGTCAAGCTCACCGTCAAGATCGGCAGTGATGGAAAGGTCGACTGGGCCAAGGCCAAGGGCCGTTCGCTCAATCACCCCAAGGTCAACGATTGCATGGAGCAGCAGGCACGCACGATTAAGTTCCCAGAGCCTTCTGGCGGAGCGGTCATCGTCGCCAATCCCTACACATTCACGCCCGAACTTTGATCGAATGAGACGGGGCCCATCCGGGTCAAAAGGTTTTTTCGATTGCTGATTTCACTTCGCGCGCTTCTTCGATCTCCTCGACGCGGTCCGATCTCGCTTTCGAAGGTCGTTTGCGCCTGGGCTTTCCGTCTTTTCCGACAACCTCGGGAGAATCCACAACCATGAACTGGCTGTCGGGCTGCATGTCGCGCGCAGTGGCCTGCGCTCCCACGATGGTTGCCGCTGCTCTACCCGCAGCGGCGGTGGCTGCGAACGAGGTCGGATCATCCCCCTGAACGGCTTCGGCAGCAGCCGGTGAAAGGTCGGGGTCGAATGACTGGTCTTCTTCGCTCATCCAGGCAAGCACCGAGAGTCCTCCGATGAATGCCAGGGCCAGGATTCCGACCGCTACCGCGACCAGCCATGGCTTTCGGCGCCCTGCAATCAAAAGCTCGGCACTGACGTCGACCGTCGGATTCGAGGTCGGAGCCGGGGGTGAACCCAGAGCGGTGGTCTTGGACGCAGGATGGGGCGGACTGGAATTTGTGAGAGTCGGCAACGCCGCCACATCATCGATCGAGACATCATCGTCCACGGCAGGTTCCGCCGCGATCCAGTCCTGCAGCGCAATCGCGTCGACCTCCTCAGCCGGGACCGAGTCGAGGAGCGCGTCGTCAAATAGGCGCTCCCGAATGTCGTTGAGACTCTCAGCGAGTTCGACCATATCCGTCGGCCGTTCGCTCTTGTCTTTACTCAACATCCTCAGAATGAGGGCGTCCAGTTCTTCAGGAACGCTATCGAGGCCGGGAATCGAACTCAGTGGCCGCGCCGGCACACTGATATGCTTCATCGCCAATCCCATCTGGGTCGAGCTATGAAAGGGCAGATTCCCGCAAATCAGTTCGTAGAGCATGATCCCGATCGCGTAGACGTCTGCCGACGCATCGACGGTCTCGCCCTTGGCCTGCTCGGGACTCATGTAGGCCGGCGTCCCCCAGAGCGTACCCGACTGCGTCATCGTCTCATCAGTCAGGTGCTTGGCGATTCCAAAATCGAGTAGTTTCGGAAAATCTGCGCTCCCGTTGACCTCCACCAGAAAGATATTTTCGGGTTTGAGATCACGATGAATCACATCGTTCTCATGAGCCTCTCCGAGCACACCACAGATAGGAGGCACGGTCCCCAGAATTTCGCGGTACGTCAGAAATCGGTAGGCGAGCCGGTCCGCGAGGCTTTCACCCTCGAGGAGTTCCATAACCATGTAGAACGCGTTGGGAGCCTGACCGAAATCAAAGAGTCGCAATGCGTTGGGATGACGCAGATTCGAGATCGTGCGCGCTTCGTACATGAAGCGCTTCCGAATATTCTCATTACGCAGATAGTCGGCCTTGAGAATCTTGAGGGCGACCTCGCGTTCGAAATCCATCTGGCGAGCAGCATAGACACTTCCCATGCCGCCCTCGCCCAATTTGCGAATGATCCGAAAACGACCGTCGAATAATTCGCCGATAAATGGGTCATCGAGATCGTCCGGGCTGATGTCCAGCAGACGGGCTCCATCCTCGGGACATGTCGTCTTCTCGTCCCGAAACGTAGCTCCGCATTTCCAGCAGATACGTTCCTTCACCCTGTTTTTAACCTGCGCTCGACTCGTCACACGTCTCTCGAGTCCTGCCTCTCGGATACCGACTACTACTATAGGCAATAGACCGACCGATCCGCAACGACGAGTCGGTGTTTAGAGTGTCATGATGCGCCGAGCGGTTGTCGGGATTTCACGTCCGTCGTAGAATCGGCAGAGAGCCTATCCCCACCGAGAAGTACGATGTATCGAAGACGCCGAGTCGAGCAAAAATCGACGTTCATTTTGCTCTTCGCCACCGCTCTATGTCTCGTGATGGAGCAGGCGGCCTGGGCGCAGGTCGAGGAAGCTAGCGCGGATGCCGAGTGTACGTCATACATCCCACCCGAGCTCAGTGAAGATCCAAATGAACTCGCGCTTCGCGGCGTGGCCTGCTTTGAATCTGCCGAATACCTTCAAGCGCTGATCTTTTATCGGGAAGCCTATGCGCTCTCGAAATCCGCTCCGCTGCGAGGCGCCATCGGTCGAGCGTTACAAGAACTCGGATATCCCGATCTCGCCAGAGAGTATTACGCCGAATATTTGAAACTGCAGAGTCCAGATACGCCAGGCTATCAGAAGATCCGCCAGCGCATGAGCATCGTCGAAAAACGTCTGCGCGAAGAGGCCGTCGAGGTCGAACTGCAGACCCAACCCGGCTCAGCAGATGCTTATGTCGTTCTCGAGGACGAATACTGGGAAAAGATCGGAAAGACTCCGGCCCGCGTGCGTCTGCTGCCGGGTGATTATCGCATTGTCTATCGCGATGACGACTACATCACGCAGGAAGAATTGATTTCGGTGCCATCGTCGGATCAACCCCAGACCTACCGAGCCACACTGGTGCCTCAGGAGAGCCTCTTTCACTCGACGGGTAATTCCCTGCGCCGATGGGGCGTCTACACGATGATCGGTGCGATTCCGTTTGCCGTCGCAGGCGGTACCTTCTTCGTTTTGAGCGGACAGCGGTCCGGCGAGGCTGACGACTATCAGAATGAACCCAACTTCGACCCGGCCCGGCGCGATGAGCTACGAGACGAGAGCGAGAGTTTTCAAACCTGGGGTACGGCGTCGATGGCGGTGGGAGCCGGACTCCTGCTCACCGGTGGGGTCCTCTACCTGATCGGGGTCTCCTCTCGCCCCGACGTCGAATCGGGCACGAGTCTCTATCTGCAGCCCGGCGAATTCGGAGTCCGAGGTTCATTCTGAGCCGAATCCGCCTCCGCCTGGCGTCTCGATGCGAACGACGTCTCCAGCCTGCACCTCGAACGTACATTTGGCCGGCAGCTCTCTCTCGGCGCCGTCGCGGATGAGCACATTTCGGCCTCGTTTCCCATCTTCTCCACCCTCGAGCCCCCACGGCGCATGCTTGCGTCGTTCGGTCATCAAAGTGACCTCAGCAACGTCGGTGAATTCGTACGCACGAACGACTCCGTCGCCTCCTCGATGAGTGCCTCGCCCTCCTGAACCACGCCGAATGCGATACTCGGCGACGCGGAATGGGTAGGAATTTTCGAGCGCTTCGACCGGGGTATTCAGGGTATTGGTCATATGCGTATGCACGGCCGACTCGCCGTCGAAATCTCGGCCGGCCCCGACTCCACCACCGATCGTTTCGTAATACGCGAACGCTCGAGCTGCACCGGCCACCGAGCCGATCGTTACATTATTCATGGACCCACACGATGCAGCCGGGATTCGGCCGGGCAAAAGGCGGGACAACGCTCTCATGACGACGTCGACGACCCGTTGACTCGTCTCGACGTTGCCGGCCGCTACCGCTGCGGGATATCGGGCATCGAGAATACTCCCAGAACGTGTCACTACCTCGATCGCCCTCATGTATCCCCCGTTCGAGGGCAACTCTCTGGGTGCGAGACATCGAAATGCATAGAGGGTCGCCGAGAGCGTCACCGCGCGGGGTACGTTCAAGGGTCCACGCACCTGATCGGATGAAGCGCTGAAATCGACCCGCGCCGAATCTCCGTCGAGAACGACTTCGCATTCCACAGGTATGGACTGGTCGGTATGGCCGTCGCCATCCAGGAAATCTCGGGCATGCGCCCGGCCGTCAGGAAGCTCGGAGAGGACTTCGCGCATGAATCTCTCCGAGTAATCGAGCAGCTCAGTGGCGGCGACGAGAGCATCATCCTTTTGCAGCAGCTCAGAGAGTCTCAGAGCGCCACGATGATTGGCGGCAAGCTGCGCGCGTAGATCGCCACGCCGCTCGTCTGGAGTCCGGCTCGCAGCCGCAATTTCATCGATCATCGTCTCATCGAGCCACGAAGGCGCGATGCGAATGCCCTCATCGTCGAGATGGCTCGAGAGCGGCAGGCTTCCGGCGGTGATCCCCCCGACATCGGAGTGATGGGCCCGATTCGCGACCCAGAATCGAAGCGTTCCCGACGCATCGAAGACCGCCGACACAAGCGTGATATCGGGCAGATGTGTACCGCCGGCGTAGGGATCGTTGAGCACCACCGGCGGCGACTCCGGCGTTATTTCTGCGCCGAAAGCCTCGATGGCCGCTTTGACGCTCAGCGGTGTGGAGCCCAGATGCACCGGGATATGAGCCGCCTGCGCGACCATCTCACCACGCGCGTCGAACACCGCGCACGAAAAATCGCGACGCTCTTTAATATTGGGACTGAATGCCGAACGCATCAGCGCTGCTCCCATCTCTTCGGCAACCGCCGCGTAGAGATGGCGGAAAATCTCGAGCCGGGTCCGTTTCATGAGGCCTCCAGGACGAGATGACCGCCTCGCGAGACCGTCATGGTCCATCCGGCCGGTATCACGGTTGTTGCGCTGTATTCGGTGATGATTGCTGGCCCCGAGACGGACACCCCATCGAGGTCTTCACGGCGATATACGCGAGTTTCGACGGGCTCATCAAAATGCACTTGATGGGTCTCAAACACGCCGCTTCCTGCCGCAACTTCGGGGCGCTTCCATCTGGGTGCCTCGACGACTCCCACCATCCGCACCGATACGATTTCGACGGGTCGGTCGGTCGTATAACCAAATTGCGCGCGATGACGATGTTGAAAGTCATCCGAGGGGTCATACGTGATGTCGCTCGTGGTCCATGGAACGGGCACGGTGAGCTCGAAGCTCTGACCACGATACCTGAGTTCGGCTTCGACACGCGTCTCGTATGGATGAGCGCCCATCTCTCGATCGAGAGAATCGCGGAGTTGGTCCATCAACCCTTCAAGAACTTTGCTTTGCACCAACTCCTTCACCGGTGCGACCACACCGGTCGATACGACACGCAGAATGTCCGCGCGCAGCATCCCAAACGCAGAAAGTAGCCCGGGCGTACGAGGAATCACGACCTTCTGAATATCGAGTTCAGCCGCAATCTCACAGGCATGTAGACCACCCGCGCCACCGAAGGCGACGAGCGCAAACTCGGATGGATCGTGGCCGCGCTCGACCGACACCGTCTTGATCGCTCGCACCATGGTGACATTGGCAATCTGCAGAACATCACGGGAAAGCGCCTCGATCGTGTCTTCGTCGAGCCCAGATGCGAGCGCCAGAGCTGCAGCCCGCGAGGCCTCTTCATCCAATTGCATCTCCCCCGCCAGAAAGGCGGCAGCACGAAGCCTTCCGAGCAAGAGATGGGCATCGGTCACCGTCATCTCGGCCCCACCCCGACCATAAGCGGCCGGACCCGGACTGGCCCCGGCCGAACGTGGCCCCACACGCAGAGCTCCGCCCGCATCGACATATGCGATGGACCCTCCGCCGGCGCCCACGGTTTCGATATCCGTCACCGCGACATGGACGGGCAGTCCGTCGATTTCGGCTTCGCGCGTCCAGGTGAGCTCGCCGTCGACGAGACTCACGTCGGTCGAGGTGCCCCCCATATCGAGGGTGATGATGCGATCGATGCCGAGCTCGCGCGCAACCGACCATGCTCCCACGACTCCGCCCGCAGGCCCTGAAAGGACCGTATGCACAGGAAATCTCTGGATGTAGTCCGTGCTTGCGCGCCCTCCGTTGGACTGCAGAATTTCGAGTGACTGCAGATGCGAGAGCCGGTCGGTGAGACGTCCGATGTAGCGGGACATGATCGGACCAACGAACGCGTTCAGAGCCGTGGTCGAAGCCCTCTCATACTCGCGGAATTGAGGAAGTACCTCATGGCTTGCCGTGATGAAGACTCCCTCGAGTTCATCGCGCAGCCAGGCAGCGACGCGCGCCTCGTGCTCGGGATTGGCGTAGGCATGCAAAAACGAGATCGCAACCGCCTCGTAGCCGCCATCACGCAGCGAATCAACCAGTCTTTCGAGTTCACCTTCGTCGAGTGCCGTCTCGACCCGTCCATCGGCGAGCACACGTTCATGGACTCCGAACGAAGCATCCTTGCCGACGAGCGGAACGCTTCGCTTCACTTCGAATGCGTAGAGATAAGGTCGGTTCTGCCGTCTCAGAAAGAGCAGATCTTCAAATCCGGCGGTCGTGACGAACGCGACGTGCGAGCCCCGTCGCTCGAGGAGAGCGTTCGTCGCGACCGTCGTCCCATGCACGAGCGCGCCGGCCGAGATCTCGAGCGCCTCGACGCCGCTGGCGATCGCGCGCGACGGGTCGTCGGGCGTGGAGAGTATCTTATGGGTAAAGAGACGACCGCGATGAAACGCCACGACATCCGTGAACGTTCCGCCGGTATCGACACCAAACCGTGCGTCGTCGCCAGACATCAGGGAAAGATGCCTCGTTCGGCGTACACGTCATTGATTCGATTCAGAGCCACCGCAAAGGCTGCGGTGCGATTATCTACGTCGTGCTCACGCGCAAAGCCTCGCATTTCGTGGAAGGCGCGGCGCATCATGAAGTGCAGCCGCTCGTCGATCTCCTGGAGTTGCCATTGCTCCGAACGCTTGTTCTGAATCCACTCGAAATACGAGACCACGACCCCTCCAGCGTTGGCCATGAGGTCAGGGATCACCTCGATCCCTCGGCGCTTGAGAACGCGCTCGCCATCGAGCGTCGTTGGGCCGTTTGCTGCTTCGACCAGAAGCTTGCACTTCAAGAGTTCGGCCTCCTTTTCGTCGATCTGAAGTTCGAGAGCCGCAGGAATGCAAATATCGCATTTCGTCGCCCAGAATTCGTCGCGCGTGATCTCTTCGGAGTTCGAGTATCCCTTTACGCCGCCCGTGCTGCGCACGTGGTCTGTGAGCTTTCGCACATTCAGACCTTCCTCGTTGATGATCGTGCCCGTGTGGTCGTTCACGGCCAAGAGTGACGCCCCGAGTTTCGAAAGGATCGCAGCCGCGTGGCTGCCGACATTCCCGAAGCCCTGCAAGGTGTAGGTAGACCCGTCGAGACGAAAGCCATGCTCGTCGGCCCATTCCTGGATGGCGTATACGACGCCCTGCCCGGTGGCTTTTTCTCGCCCGCGGCTACCACCCGACGCGATGGATTTCCCAGTCACGATGCGCTTCTGAGCGTTCTTGTCGATCAGATTGTGCATGTTCATGTAGGTGTCCATCATCCACACCATGACCTGGCTGTTGGTGCCCACGTCAGGTGCGGGGATGTCATACTCGGGCCCGATATTATTGCCCAGATCGTGGGTGAAACGTCGGGTGATTTTCTGGATTTCGGATGACGAATGCGCTGAGCTGCGCAGCGCCACGCCGCCTTTTGCGCCACCAAAGGGCACTTCGAGCAGCGCGCATTTGTAGGTCATGATCGCAGCCAGCGCTTTGACCTCCTGGAGCGTGACGTCATGGTGAAAACGAATCCCACCTTTGTACGGGCCCATGATGTTATTGTGCTGGATTCGGTAGCCGGTGAAGAGTTTGTATTCACCGGTGTCCATCATCACCGGGAAGTTCACGATGATCTCGTTCTTCGGCTCGCTCAGAATCAGCGCGACGTGGGGCGCGATTTCGACGTGATTCATAGCCTCGCGAAATTGCGAGATATGCGTTTCGAAGAATGTCGTTCCCTGGACCTCCGAAGATTCGGAGAGGTGCTGCGCGGTGTTGTCAGACATGGGCCTTCCCGTCGGGCAAGGTTACGGATTCCACCTGCGTCGAAAAAATCTCCGCAGTTGCCGCCATGGTCTAACAACGGGTCTGAGAGGCGTCAAGCATTCGCCTCGACACACCGCGTCATTACTTGCCCTGCCCGTTGTCCGCTTCCTCGCTTTCGCCGCCGTTCGACGCACCCTCGTCGGACGTCTCAGAGTCTTTTTCGACATCGACGGCTGCATCACCGTCGTTCTCAGACGCAGCGCCGGGATCCGTCTTCATCATCGGGCTGATCGTGATGATCTTCCACATCGGCATGTTGGGCATCGCAGAAATCAATTCATACTGAACGACAGCATTTGTTCCTGAATCCGATTTGACCACGGTCATCACCGTCGCCGATTGGTCGCTATTATAAGCAACCTCTTGGACCTGAAGATTGCTGCGCGTGAAGAGGTCGCCCTGGTCGTCGAGAAAGGTGCGGAATGCATTGAGGTCGGTCTTCTCTTTGAACGGGTCGCCG
>CAYFTY010000133.1:0-8355 GCA_964346045.1 uncultured Bradymonadales bacterium
AGTCGTTTCGACTTTCGGGAATTTCGCCGGGGTGAAATAGGGCGCGGTCTCGCTGATGCTGCGCACGGTAGGCACGCGGTAGATGTGCGTGGGCTCACCCTTGGTGTAGAGCAATCCTTCATTGTGGCCTTCGTAGTGGCATGTGTCGCAGCTCATGCGGCTATTTCCGAGGTCCGTATAAAACATGATTTCGCCGGCTCGGCGTTGTTTTTGCGAGTTCAATTCGATCGGTCCCCAGGTCTCTAAGACCCGGAGCTCGTTGTCGCGGGCCGCGGAGGTGTCAATCACGCTGACGGTGCCTGTGAATCTATTCAGCGCAAATAGCCGATTCGGGTCTTCGGCACGTGCGAGGGCCCGGGTGCCCGAATGCATTTCGATCCCCGGTCTTCCCTTCACACCAAACTCGCTCTTTCCTCGCAGCATGGGCACCCCTGGGGGAGGCTCGATCGCGAGGGCGGCGCGCAGGGATTTTCCCGCCTTCGACGGGTCACGAATTGATTCGCCATCAAACGCGGTCACGCGGCCCATCGCAATATCAGCGGCAAAGAGTAGGTCACTTTCAGGAACGTAGAGGATTTCTTCAGGAGTTCCTCGATGCATGGAGGCGTGATGTGAAAACTCCCATGAATCTGCCTCGACAAAAACCGAGATGCCGCCATTCATCGAGACTTCCATTTCGTCGGGATTGGGGCCGATATTCGGTCCGATCGAGCTTGCAAAAAGCACTCTTCGTTCGGCGTCGAAGTCGAGGTCCCTCAGCAATTTGCCGCCCATCACGTATTCAGAATATTTCGCCGTGTGCCCACCCAAAATTTGCGCTCCCGGGGCGGGGATGATCGCGCGGTCGGCAGACTCGCTTCCAGTCCTGGCAATGCGTAGGTCAGAGGAGCCGATATGTCCGATGGCTATCTGGTCTGCGTCGATGAATGCGACGGCCCTTGGATCGACGCCGACACGCGTATTCGAAAGAAGCTTCCCCTCGACGAGGTCTACGACCGCAACGGAATCGTCGAGCCGCGAAGTCACCGCGGCGAGGTTTCCACGGACCGCAAGAGATTGTGCCACTCGGGGGCCCTCGATCTTGCGTGGTGCGGCGTCTGGTTCGTCGCCCTGATAGATCGAAATTTCATCGTCATATTCGTGAACGACCACAAAATGGACTTTCCCTTCGTGCAGCCAGGTTTGGATGGCTCGAGGTCTGTCGGCGGTCGCGACGGTTTGGACCGATCCTGCGCTACTCAGAATGTAGATGGCGTCGGTTGTAGGAGATACGACCCAGGCCTCGTCGCCATCGGGATGAACCGCGAAATCATAAGGCACCGGATAGTCGGTGTCGTTGACCACGTCGATGTGGCTCTGGCCCTTGATGGTCTCTCCCTCGGTTGTTTCGAGCCTCACCTCGAATCGCACTCGGTGGTCGTTCTCGTCGATGTTGGCAAAGCTTCCGGCCGGCACTCGTGCGAAGTGAATCGAGTCGTTGACGCGGCGAGTTGTCAGAGTGATCGGAGGCTTCGAAGCGATGATTAACTTCGCATCTTCTGGAAGCTCTTCTCCATAGATATAGAGGGGATACGAGGTTTGATTCGAAATGAGTCTGGGACCGACCGACTCGAATTTCGTGTTCACTTGTTCTGCGATCTGCCCTGCCGGAGTCGTTTGCTGGGTCCGGTCGTAGACGAGATAGGCTGCGGCGACGACGGCCAACGCCCCGATGATGATCGCGCCAAGTCGTTTGTTCATCTTCCGAACTCGCCTTTTTTGAAGCGCTCGACGAGGTGGTCGGCTACGCGGAACGAATTGGCCATGATGGTCAACGTCGTCGGAATTCCACCCGACGACGGCATGAACGAGCCATCGACCACGTAGAGGTTTCGGACATCATGGGTTCGACAACGCGGATTCAACACTGCCTCTTCGGGGTCAGACCCCATGCGACAGGTGCCGTGCTGCAGGATATAGGTGGTGGCTCCGACCGTATTCTTACGCGTCTTGCTCGCGCCCGCCGCTTCAAATAATTCGAGCCCTCGATGCACGATCTCGTGCGAGTTTCGAACATCGAGCGGATGGTTATGAACGTGAATTTCGGCGACCGGGATGCCCCACTTATCCTTGACCGAATCCGAGATGCCCACGTAGGTCAGCGGGTTGGCCAGAAATTCTCCGTAGACCTCGAATTCGATCTCTCGGATCTCTTCGTAATAACGGTGCACTTCGCGCTGTAGAGATTCGCCCCAGAGTGCAGGTCGAGAGCGGTTGCTGAGCCTTTCGGCGGTGAAGATCGGGTTTCGATGCGGAAGCTGAAACGTGATCGAGCCGCCCTTGTTGTAGTCGTCGAATTTGTCGATGAAGTAGAGATCTCGGGCCGACCGGTTGATGAAATGAATCTTGTGGTGCGGCTTGAGCTCATCGGGCAGGCTTGCAACTTCGAACTCCGCCGAGCCCTTGCCGAGGGTCGAGAACATCAGGTTTTTGCCAACCTTACCACTCGAATTCGCAAGTCCGTTTGGAAATCGACTCGAAGTACTGTTCAAGAGAAGCCGGGCCGATTCAACGGCCGTCGCGCTCAGTACGAAGACTCGTGCACGCTGTCGCTGCTCGTTTCCGTCGCGGTCGAAATAGACGACCTCCTCGACCTTCTCGTCGTCTCCCATCACGACCTGGCTGACCATGCAGTGCGCACGAACTTCGCACTTTCCGGTTGATACCGCCGTAGGAATGAGGGCATCGAGGGTGCTGGATTTCGCGCCGACTTCACAGCCGTACGAGCCACAGAAGTCGCAGTAGACGCAGGGTGCACGCCCTCGATACTCCTGGCTCGTGATGCCGCGCGGGGTATCGTAGACCGACCATCCGACTTTCTTCCCGCCATCGTCGATGAGCTTCGCCAGGGGATTGGTATCGAGGGGCGGCATGGGAAAGTCCGAGCTTCGCGGCGGAGCGTAGGGGTAGTCGGTCTTTTTGCCTGATACTCCGACGACCTTGTCGGCCTTGTCGTAGTAGGGGGCGAGCTCTTCGTACGTGATCGGCCAATCGGCCAGATTGGCGCCGTCGACCTTTCCGAATCGCGTCTCGAGCGAGAAGTCTTCGGGGCTCAGCCGATAGAAATATCCGCTCATATGAACGGTGCCACCGCCGACGCAATTCGAGGTCCAGCCCTCACTCGATTTTTGCGGATTGGCCGAAGAACGCGTCTTCAGCATATGCGGCTCATCCGAGATGAAAGGCACCCAGAAATCGCGCCGTGAGTTCTTGATCTCGTCGTGGTCGAAGTCCCCGCGTTTATGCCAGGGTCCCTTCTCGAGCACCACGACTTTTGCACCAGCCCTGGCGAGCTCGAGAGCCAGCGGGGCGCCGCCTGCGCCGCTTCCGACGATGCAGACATCAACCGTCTCTTTGGAGTAATCGGGCATGTCCATGGCTCACTCCACGCAGCGGTCGTATATATGCGAGCAATGCGGATTGATTTCGACCCACGCCCAGGCCTGACGGTCTTTATTGCCGCCGTATTTCGGACTTCCCCAGTATCCCTCGAGAGCGAATGCTTTGAGCTGATTGAAGAAGCGCTCCTGCGGGAATCGCAGACCCTTGACGGCTCCGTTCTGGAAATCGGCCAGAATTTGATCTTGTGCGGCCGGCTGGCGCGTGTGGAACGAGCCCTGATGATACTTTTTGGCCGCGACTTCGACGAATTTCATGCCTCGGGTCATCATGTCGCGCAGCGACGAGAAATGGTCGAGACGCAACTGCCCGTCTATGTAGTACATCACGTCGAGTTCCACTGCCGAGGGTGCGCCGATCTCGTCGACACCCGGTAAGAGGCGCTCGAGGATTGCGCCGAGAGTCACCACCTCTTCGGGCGCAAAGACTTCGAACGTCGTTGGCTTGAGTGGTTGCTGCTTCGCACCTGGCTCGTCGAGTGTGGACTGGTTTCCGGAATCTGCGTCGCCGTCTTTCTTTTCGCAACTGAGTAAGAAGGTCGCGATGACGGCAGACGAGCCCGCGATGAATGTTCGTCGGTCGAGTGACGTGGAGGTCATGAATCTCGTCTCAGTGAGGCGTTGCTTTGCAGCAAGAGTGTAGCGCAGTGGACTCGCCAATTAAACATCATCCGACTGATTTCGCCGGGGTTTGTTGCGCTCGATCATCGCTCGTTTTTTGCGCTCGGTCACAAAGCTCATGATGCTGCCGAAAATCAGGAATGCCGTCAGCGCGATCACGCCGACATGAAACCAGACCGGGATGTCCCGGCGAATCACCGAATTCCCCGGATTGTCGGGGTCGTAATAGATCAGGATGGTCTTGGTCGTGTCTTTCTCGCGACGAATCAGCCGTTGGAAGAGGGCCGGGTCATCATCAGCCTGCGTCCAATGATTGTCGCCTTCGTAGGTTCGTCCATCGACTTCGTAACGAAACTCGAGGACATCGACCTCGGGACCGCGCGCCGGCTTTCGGGTCGTCTGCCGCATCACCTCAGCTCGCGTCGATCGATAGTCGTCGACCTTCGAGGCGATCTGCAAACCTTCGATGGCATCGGGTACGGCAAGTGCTGCCAGCACGAGCCCAAAGAGCAACGATACATATGGAGCGATCTTCGCCATCGCCGTGAGTGTAGCAGACCAAGATGGTCTGACCATTGACATTCTGCCTCCAAATTAGGACAAGAAGTGTTCACGAACTGAACCGCGGTTCATTTTTGAGGTCTGGCATGAAGCACTTGCCCGCAAAAGGTCATGATTCAGAAGAAGTTCTCACTCGCATGCGCGAATTGAAACAAGACGACGCCCAGTGGGAAGACGGGCGCGTCTGGTGCCTCGTATATAGCGCTGGCGACGAGATCTCGGACTTTCTGAAAGAAGCATACACGACGTATTTCAGCGAAAATGCATTGAATCCCACGGCGTTTCCAAGCCTCAAGCGCATGGAAGCCGAGGTTGTTTCGATGACGGCACGTCTTCTGGGCGGTGGAGATTATGCCGTTGGAAATCTCACCACCGGCGGCACCGAATCGATTCTGATGGCGGTGAAGACGGCGCGTGAATGGGGCAGAGAGCAGGGGATCAAAAAGCCCGAGATGATCCTTCCCGAGAGCGCGCATCCGGCCTTTGAAAAAGCCGCGTACTACTTTGGCGTCAAACCGGTGCATGTCGGCCTCGCCGATGATTTTCGCGTCGATATCAAGGCGATGAAAAAGGCGATGAATCGTCGCACGGTTTTGCTCGTCGGCTCGGCGCCGCAGTATCCCCATGGGATCGTGGATCCGATCGAGGACATCGGGCGTCTTGCGAAGAAAAAGGGCATCCTCTGCCACGTAGACTCATGCGTCGGAGGCATGATGTTGCCCTTCGTTCGTGAACTGGGATACGAGGTTCCGCCCTTTGATTTATCGGTGCCCGGCGTCACCTCGATGTCGTGCGACCTGCATAAATACGGGTATGCCGCCAAGGGGGCGTCGGTGGTGCTCTACTCGAGCCCCGAGCTCCGAAAACACCAGTATTTTGCCTACTGTGACTGGCCCGGCGGCATTTACGTCTCGCCGACGATGACAGGGACACGCCCGGGTGGGGCGATCGCCGCCGCGTGGGCGATCATGCATCGTATGGGGCATGATGGATATCTCGAGATTGCCGAAAAGGTGATGGACGGCGCCACGCGTATCCGCGAGGGGGTGAACGCGATCCCGGGCGTCAGGATTCTGGGGCGACCGACGATGAGTGTGATGTGCATGGCGTCTGATGCCGACGACGTCGAGATCTACGAGGTCGGCGATAATATGAGCGAGCGCGGCTGGCATATGGACCGCCAGCAGTTCCCCAGCAGCCTGCATCTCACGATCAACCACGCACACCTCGCGAGTGCCGACGAATTCCTCGCCGACCTGCGTGAATCAGTCGACGAAGCGCGTCGTGCCTATGATCCAGAAGAAGCCCGCAAAGAGAAGACCAAACTCTTCATGATGCGCGCTGCGCTAAAGGTACTTCCGGCCCCCGTCGCAACCAAGGCGACCGAGATCGGCTCGAAGCTCATGGGCATGGATGGCGAGCTTCCAGACCGGACCGCCGCCATGTACGGGTTGATGACGAGCCTTCCCAACCGAGGTGATCTCGAGACGATGGTTGTGGATATCCTCGATAAACTCACCCGCTTCGAGCCGGGTACCGAGCAGATTCTGCCTGATGAATAGGAGCTTAATATGCCGCGGATGTTTGCAGATTTCCACTGCCACCCTACGCTCTACAGTTTCAATCGACTGCGGAATCACGCCGAGGAGAACGATCCCGAGGCCTTCCATCCGTGGACGATTCCTTCGTCGAATCTGAGCGCGATGGACCGCGGCGCCCGCGGCGCGACCTATTCACAATGCGATATCGCCAAGCTGGTGAAATCCCGCACGCGTATCGTGTTCGCATCGAGCACCCCGATCGAGAAGGGATTCCTCGAGCTGCACACCGAGGATGGTCGTGAGCACTATCCCTTCGCCGTCGAGTTGATGCGTATCCTGACCGGTCGGACGTTGATCTCCTCAGGGGTGAAGCTGCTCAAAGAAAACCCTCAGTCGGCCGCCAACGAAATTACGCGAATCCTCAAGAATCGCGGACCACTACGCGTCTTTTTGCAGCGTGCGTTTCTGAAGTACGGTCTCAAGCGAATTCGTTTCATGATGTCGGATGAGTACGACTACTGGCAGGAATTCCTGCTGGAGTATGACTTCTGGCGCGCCCGCGACGGCATCTACGAGAGCACACGTCTCGAGCACAGGAGCGAGGGCGAGACCTTCAGTGAGGAGGTCGGTGGGCGCTACCATCTCGTGCGCGACCTCGAGCATTATGATGAGATCCTCGAGACCGACGAAGACGTCGCCCTTTTGATGACCATTGAGGGAGGGCATGTCTTCACCATCGGGACCGACCAGAAGAGGGTTTCCGATGACGTGATTTTCGATCGCATCGACCATTTGAAATCCATGGATCACCCGGTGCTCTTCATCACACTCGCCCATCATTTCGACAACGGGATATGCGGGCATGCGCACAGCATTCCCGACATCGCCGAGCTCGTGATGAGCCAGGAAAGCCGGCTTCATGAGGGGTTCGAGCCCGAAGACGACCTGGGGCTGAGAGTTGCGCGCCGGCTGCTCTCGGTCGACGAGAACGATCGCGACACGGGAGAGCCACGCATCCTCATCGACTACAAGCATTTGAGCGCCCGGGCACGACGCGAGCTCTACGAAGAAGTCGTCCAGCCCTACAACGCCTCGAACGAGCACACCACCACGCGGCCGAGGCTGCCGGTATTGATGAGCCACGCAGCATACTCGGGTATTCAGACCTTCGAAGAACTCATTGAAAACGCCGATCGCGAAAACGACCACTATCACGCGCCACCATTTTACGCCTGGAATATCAATGTCTGTGACGAGGATATTCGTCTGGTCCACGAAACACGGGGGCTGATCGGGCTGGTTTTCGACCAACGCGTCTGCGGAGTCGGGCCTCGTCAAAAGGTCGATCTCGAGATGTGGCCGCGACTGGTGCGCGCCCAGATCTTCGGCATGGTCGATGTGATCATCGACGACGATCGGCTCAGCGACGACCAAAAACGTCGAGTCTGGGACACCATCTGTCTCGGGACCGACTACGACGGGATGATCGACCCGCTCTCTCGCTATCCGACCGTGCTCCAGCTCGACCTCTTTGCCGACGATTTACGCGCAGAACTCGAGGCCTACAAACACACACGTTTCATCGCTGAGATTGGCGTCGACGAACTCGTCGACAAGATCTGCTGGAAGAACGCGCATCGATTCGCTCGCGCGCACCTGCCCGCTGCCTGCTGAATCAGGTTGTCCATGCGTGGGGTTCTGAGCGGCCACGGCCGCTAACCCTGACGCAAAGGACTGATGTTCAACGAGGTTTTCGAACGACTCGCGAGTCGTTTCGGCCCTTCGAAAGTGGTCGATGCGCTCGCCGAGCTCTTGCCCGACTTCGCCAGTGCGCTGGCGAACTTCACCGGCTTCATCATCGTCTGGAAGGTCGCAGACCGTGTCGTTCGAAAATCGCGTCGAAGCGCAGGACATGCGAGACACCTCTCGAGTCAGCATTGAGGGTCGCTGCATTCGGCCTCGGGAGTTTCGAATTCGAGGGTCGAATGTCCGATATGAAAGTGTTCGACGAGATGCGCCTTGAGGCGCGCTTTGATCGGCTCGACCGTTTCGAGGCTCATCGTCTCTCGCAGTACGACATGTGCCTCGAGGGCGCGTGACGTCTCGTCGAGCTCCCACGTGGATATGATGTACCTCGAGGCCCACATACAACCCCAGACTGAATACGCCCAGGCACCGAAAAGGACCGCGATCGA
>CAYFTY010000134.1:0-8288 GCA_964346045.1 uncultured Bradymonadales bacterium
CGTTATTCGTCGCATTGTTGGTCGAGCCGTTATTCGTCGCATTGTTGGTCGAGCCGTTATTCGTCGCATTGTTGGTCGAGCCATTATTCGGGGCGTTGTTCGTCGAGTCGTGATGATTCGAATTGCTCAGACCGAGGTTATTCGTTTCGCCGTTATTCGAATTGGAGTTATTCGTATGCGTTGAGTGATTCTCGGCATTATTTTCGGACGTATCCGAAGTCGAATCGTCATCGCCGCAGGCGACGAAAAGAAAGATAGACAAAACCGAAACAAAGACGTGAAATTTTCGAATTGAACAAATCAAGATAGACCTCAATATCCTCAGGCATATTTACGGATCCAGGAGCAAGCATGCTGAAATTACTTCCTTTTGTCACGATCGTCGAGGAATACCAACGTGTCGCGGTCTTCCGCACCGGTCGAATCGTAGGATATCGCGGGCCCGGTGTTGTCTGGCGAATCCCGATTCTGGAACGCTTCCACCTGGTCGACTCACGCACCGTGACGGTCGACGTGAAACCTCAGGAGTGCATCACCAAAGATAACGTCCCGGTGCGGGTAAATGCGGTAGTCTACTTTCGAGTCGAGCACCCGGACAAGGCCATCGTGAATGTCATCGATTATCGCTCGGCGACATTGGAGATCGCTCAGTCGACTCTGCGTAGCGTCATCGGGCAGCGCTCGCTCGATCAGCTCTTGAGCGAGATCGAAACCGCGTCGTCGATGTTGCAGAACATCATCGACGAGGCGACCGACGAATGGGGTGTGAAGGTGTCCCGAGTCGAGATCAAAGATATCCAGATCCCGGACGAGATGAAGCGCGCCATGGCGAAAGAAGCCGAAGCCGAGCGTGAACGGCGGGCGATGATCATTCGCGCGCGCGGGGAGCGAGAAGCGGCGCAACAGCTTACCGAGGCTGCACAGCTTCTCGGAAAGTCGAAGCACGGATTCCAGATGCGATATCTACAGACACTGCTGCAGGTATCCGAGTCAGGAACGACCGTGATTTTTGCCCCGACCGATTCGATGAGCACGGCAGCCGCAGCGGCTCAGCTCGAAGAATACGGACAGCCGGGGGCACATTCGATGCGACTTCCGCAAGAACACCGTCCTGCAGACTGACCTCAGGCAGCTTCGCTTTCACTCGCGGCCAGGTATTCGATCACCTCGCGTACCTGGCCGTGGCCGACTTTGAGTAAAAACGCCGAATTGCGACCGTAGCTCTTGTGACCGAGCACGTAGAAATCCGGCTCGGGATTCTTGAGCACGTCGACCCCACCCGACTCCTGTGCGAGGCAGTCACCACCAGCGCCCGAGGCGGCGAGCAGCGACGCAGCCAGCTTCATCGGGCCTTCAGAGGCATAGCACTGATGAACCTGCAACTCGCGGTTCAACGCTAGATTTGGGCGATAGCCGACGTTGGCGACGATACGATCGACGGTGAATTCTCGCGGCTCATCGTTTGCGTCGCGGGCCGTCACGGCAACGCCATCTGACCTGGCGTCGAGCTCCCACACATGCATACCGCGCAGCGGCGTGATGCCTTCGACCGTGCCCTCGGCGGCTGCATTTCCAAATACGCCGAGCGCGTCTCGCTGCGGCAAGGGATCATCCTCAATCCGCGCGTAGGGCTTCTCCTCTCCTCGAATTAGCCAGGAGATCTGCGTCCCGGGCGCATCGGATTTGAGATCGTGCAGGGCTTTGAGCGATGTCACCGCCGAGTGTCCGGCACCGATCACGAGCACGCGCTTTCCGGCATACTCTTCACGGTCAGCGTCTAGCGGGTCGGGGATATGCCTCTCGATGAACGCCTCGGCGGCCGCCTCTCCAAGTGCCGGGAGACCTCCCGGACCGAGATTTGACGGTTCTCCGTAGACACCGCTGGTATCGAAGACGATATCGGCCTCCACGTACGACTCCGTGCCGTTCTGGATCACGTGCAGTAGAAAGGGCCCGGAAGCGCGTTCGGGGGTACCGATATGCTCGCCCTTGAGCGCATCTCGGCGGCCCACCGCCTCGACCCAGGCACCTTGGCGCACGGGCTCGCGAAGCGTCTTGGCGAGAGGTCGAAGATACTGCTCGAGAAATTCAGCACCGGTCGGAAACTTGTCGGCCGGCTCGAGCCCGACGCCGGCCTTCTCGAGTCGACGGCGCCCCCATTCGCTGCGATTGAGTTCCCAGGGCGAAAAGAAGAGCACATGAGACCAGCGCGCAACGTTGCCTCCGACTCGCTCTGACTCGAAGACCTGCACATCGAATCCCGCCTCTTCGGCATAGACCGCAGCTTCGATGCCGATGGGGCCTGCTCCGATAATCGCGATTTTTCGTGTCATACTCTCTCCGTTCTGCACTGAAGATCCTTATGAACCACCGCATCCGGCTTCGCAAGCTGCGCCTCCATTAGATCCAAATTTCCAGGGCCCCGTTTGCAAGTTCATGAACCAGTTTACGGAGCCCATGATGAAACCTTTGAGCATTGTACTTTTCTTTCTTCTCACTCTGACTTCTGGCACTGCCGCAGCGCAGGACAAGGTCGCTTCGATCGAAGATGCGCCAGAGACTAAAGGAGCATTTCAGGGGTCGAAGCTGATGTATACGACCTACTTTTACACGGCCGCCGAAGCGGTGGTCCATGGATACGAGAAGGACACGCGCGTGCGGATCGTCGACCTCGCTCAGAACCGGACCGTGTGGTCGGGTAAGGTTCAACCCGGTCAGACGAAACTCATTCCTACGGGGAAAGGAGTCTTCGGTTTCATGAGCGACAGAAAGGCGGCCATTCTGGTAGGTACGCCTTCTTCATGCACAGCGGTGGGCTACTGGCTGCGCGACCAGAACGGATCTCATCTCTCATCGAAATTTTTCACCCAGCTGCCATCTTCCATTTCGCAAGGCGATGCCCGTGTCATCGCATGGGCATGGGAGCCGCTGAATCTGAGCGTCACCGACGCGACGGGCGACGCGCTGCTGGCCCGGCAGAAACTCGATGCCGGCGACTTCTTTGAAATCGACGCGACGAAACTCGGCAGCCTGAACAGCCATGTTCTGAACTTCCAGGCTGACAGCCCCCATCTATCGGTCCAGGTTTACTACGATGAAGGTTTCTTCGTTCCGTCTAAAGATGGGCGCGTCGCCGGCAAGATCTTTCGAACCTACGTCGGCGCCATCACCGAAGGACTCAACGACCTCAACCTCGTGAACCAGGGCCGAGACACGCGAGTGAGGGTCAAGGACATCAAGAGCGGCGAAATGATCTGGTCGGGCAAAGTCCCACGAGATGGAGTGCATACCCTCACTCTTTCGAAGCGCTACGTCGAAGTGACCTCCGACGACGAAATCTCGGTCTCGGTGGCTCCCCGCGAGCACCGGCGGGCCGACGGCTACGCCGAGCACCATTTTGCGGCAGGGGTCGAAGGCACGGGCATCGAAAATCGATTTCTGACGTCGACGCCGCGCGAACTCTGGATCTTCTCGTATTTCGACCGCACCGAGGTCACCGTGCGCAACATGGCTGATGGAAAAACAGTCTGGAAAGGAAATCTCGATGCCGGTCATGTCAAAGGCCTGATGCCAGGAATGGGCACCTATCAGGTCACCACGTCGCAGGGAACGAGCGTGATGGGTGGTGCGTCGGCATGCGGAGCCGAATACAGCCCCGCCGGTGGACTCTTTCGGGTCGACGAGGAGCTCTTGAAGATGGCCAGGGTAATCCTCGAGGAACGCAAGGCTCGAGCGCGAGAAGAGGGAAGAACGTTGACTGCCGACGAAGCCGCCGCTCCCCTCTCCCAAGAGGAAAACCGTCGAGCCCGCGAGTATATCGAAAAGAACCTGGGCAAGAGCATGAGCGCCCCCGAAGTTCAGCAGCGAATCGACGATATGGTCACGTATTGATTCATGCGAAGGGTCCCTTCGAGTTTTTGAAATGTCGGGGGCGTCGACGGGTGTTATTTATTAGCATGACCAGTGTACGAGCCCCGGACGGACCATGAGCGCGTGGCAATTCATAAAGATGATCTTCAAAGGCCTCTGGTGGGCCTTTGTCATCGTTACCCCGGTGCTCGCGGTATGGCTCGCCAGCTCGCTCGCGGTCTTTTTGAACGGACCGTTCTGGGCGGCGGTCTGCGCAGGCGCACTACTTTTCCCCGGAATCCCAATCCTCTGGGAGTTCTGGGCCACGCGTCGATTCGAAGCCAGAGAAGCGAAGCGAAAGGCAAATCAAAAAGAACCTCGCGAGCGGATTCTGAGATTTGGCGACCGGCTCATCCTGCGAACGCTCTTCATCAATTTCATCTTTGTAGCTGCGTTGCTCGGCCTCTTCCCCGAACAATCCTTCACCGCACTCTCAGCCCGAGGCGACTGGCCTCTCGATCACATCGCGGAGCAATACGAGGTCGAGCCGATCCGCGAGAGCGTATTCACCGTCGCTGAGTCGCTCGAATGGCTTCACAACTGGGCGCGTGAAAATCCTTATGACCACGGCGATGTCGCACCTGACCCCGATTCGAACGAAATCGGCAAGGTCGAAGTGGTCTCAGTCGATACCGGTGAATCCGATCAGGGCGATGGTGACGATGGCGAGAAAATCGAGATCGATCGACTCGACCAAGACCCCGATACTGCGACCGGCAAAGCAGATGGAAAGGCCGCATGGCCGCTCTCGAACACCCTGCATCCGCTCGTTGCCAATATGCCCGACGGAACCGACCGCGACATCTCGACCGTGGCTCAGTACATTGCGCAGCACGAAGAAGACCCGTTCTCACGGGTCAAAGCCCTGCACGACTTCGTGGCCAATCGAGTCGCCTACGATCTGAGCACGAGCGGAGTCGACCAGGACGCAGCCAATGTTTTCGAACGCAGGACTGCCGTCTGCGAGGGATATGCGAGACTGCTGGTCGCACTCGGTCGCGAAGCCGGCGAGGAGATTCTCTACATTCCGGGCGTCTCTCGCGACATGGGAGGCGACATCGCCGGAGGTGGGCACGCCTGGAATGCGGCGCGCATCGATGGCAAATGGTACCTGATCGACCCGACGTGGAATGCCGGTTTCTACGAAAACGGCAATTTCAGAAAGGAGTATCGCACTGACTATCTCTTCACACCTCCGGAGATCTTTGCCGTCGACCATTTGCCGGACAACCCCAAATGGCAGCTCCTCGAAGACCCCATCACTCGCGGCGAATTTGTGCGGCGACCGATGATGCGCACCGGTTTCTATCGCCAGGGGCTCGTGCTCAAAAAACCCGACCGCTCTCAGATCAGCGTTTCTGACGAGGCCCGAATCATCATCGAGAATCCGCGTCGCCGCAAAGTGATCGCCAGCCTCTTCACCCCGGACGAACAACGTGTTGCGCGCTGCGATATCCTGCCCAAGAAGTCGGTCGAGACCATCATGTGTGATGTGAAGAACACGGGCACGTATCAGGTACGCATCTTCGCGGGCGACCCGAGCGCGCGGACCTTCCCATTCGTGGGACAGATCGAAGTCGTTCGATGATGAGGTCGACGGGTCGCGGCCTCGCCAGTATTCTCACACACATGCAACCGACGTCTCGTCTTTACCGTCAGTGCCTATAACGGTGAGCGTCTGTTCGCAGAGACCTTGCTGGATGCCTGGGCCAAGGCTTACGAGCCCTCTCTGTAAACACAATTGGGTTCATCGCCCCGGACTGATGCTCCCGCGGCGTGTTCATAAGCATCGAGCCGAAGAGCTACCCCAAACGCCGACAAGCCAGCCCCGTCGGTTGGCGTCAGCGAAGTGAACCCTCGAGATAGAAGCCAGAGCCGCACTGACACGGAATGAAGCCCGTCCGGGAACCAGCCCTTACGAAAAAAGCCCCGCCGGATGAACCGACGGGGCTTGCGAATGCTACCCGACTTGCAGCCGGGGTCTGCTTCTACTCATGATCGAGACGACGCCGGCGCACCACGACGAATCCGAGCAAGCCCAGACCGACGAGGATTGCGAGAGGCTGGCTCTTGGCCGGCTTCTGCAGCGTAGCGCATCCACATCCACTATCTTCGGTTGCTCCGGCGCTTGCGCCGTCGAAGATATCGAAGGATGCCGTCGCCGACACTTCATTCTCGCCGTCCGTGACGGTGACCCGCCAGAAGTACGAGAGCGTCGCGTTGAATTCGACGCCGCTGAGATCTGCTTCGAAAAGACCATTCTCGAGCTCGGTACCCGAGCCGGTAAAGAACGGAGTCTCAAAGTCGTCGGAAGTCGCCAGCTCGACCGTATAGGTGAGATCGTCTCCCTCCGGATCCGTCGCACCTTGCCACACGAGAGATACGGGCGCCGACTCGAGGAGAGCACCGTTTGCGGGGCTCACCAGCTCGAGTCCAACCGGTGCATCGTTGGTCGCGTCGACCGTGAATCGAGCCGAGACCCAATCCGAAGTCAGCGAACCATCGAAGGCACGTGCGCGCCAGTAGTACGTGGTGCTCTCCACAAGGTCACTCACGTCGAAGGTGAGGCCAGGCTGCAATCCAGATGTCGTTGCATCAGCAAACGCAGGGTTGTCGGCGATCTCGAACTGGTATTCGAGATCGTCACCCTCGGCATCCGTCGATGCCTCGATTTCGAGAGTCGCGGACGTCGCTGAGATGGTGCCGGTGGGCGACACAATCGTCGGAGCCGTCGGTGCCGTATTGGCCGCCTGGAGCTCGTCGACCGTAAAGGAGAACGAATCTCCAAAGCCGCTCACATCGACACCATCCGTTGCCTGGCCACGCCAGTAATACGTGCCGGGATCGAGAACCTCGGCAAGCGCATAGAACGGAACGTCGCGCAGTTCGGACTGCAGGATGACGTTGTCGAAGGTATCGCTGTCGGCCACCTCGAATTCGTACTGAACGTCGTCACCGTCGGGGTCGACCACGGCGCGGAGCTCGAGAGTCACGAGCGCCGTTGCCGGAAGCTGAGCACCCGAAACGGGCGTAAGCGGGTCCGGAGCCGGCGGGGCCGAGTTGGTGGTATTCACCGTGAACGAACCTTCCTCGGAGTTCGCACCATCGACGAGACCGTCGTTGGCGAAAGCGTACCAGGTGTAGGCCGCGTCTTCGGTAAGGTCGACGTCGACATCAGCCGAAGTCGTATTCACGCCTTCGGCGACTGCCGTGATCCGGGTCACCTCAGTCGAGGTCTCGTCGAGCACCACGAACGTGTACTCGAGATCGCGATCCCGCGGGCTGGTGGCATTCACGACCGTCAATGTCGGGCGCAGTGAATCAACGGCCTCACTATCGGGCGAGAGTACCAGCGGCGCCGAAGGCGCATCGCTGACGTTCGGATCGGTGCCGGCCAAAACCTCGTCGAGGTCTGTGATGCCATCATTATCCGAGTCGACCGTACCGGCATCGGAGGGCAAAAGGTTGCCATCGTTGAGATCACGCTCACGCGTATCCGATACCATGTTGCCGTTGGTGTCGATGATGGTCACCGTCACCAGGAACGACTCTTCGCTCGAGGCACCGTCGTCGTCCGTGGCTCGTACCGTAATCTGGTTCGGACCGGCATCCTCCCACCCGGGCGTCCAACTGAACGCACCCGAGGTCGGATCGACCGCAATATCCGTGGAACCGTTGACGAGCGAATAGGTAATCGTGTCATTGCTTCCGCCCGGATCCGTCGCCGTGATCGTGAAGGAGAGCGTACTCTCTTCTTCGATCAGGTCGTCGGCAATCGGGTCGATGGTAGGCGCAACGTTGCGCACGACCACCGAGACGAGAGCGGTTGAAATCGCGTTACCTTCACCGGTGTCGGTGACTTCGACGAGGACGCGGTAGGGAATGTTCCCCGGTCGGTTGTCGTCGTAGGTCACGGTCGCCGAGCAGTTCGTCGTGCAGGTGTCGGTTGGACCAGTCGGCGTGATGTCTTCAGCATCATTGAAGTCACCGTCACCGTTGATGTCGTATCGAACCAGATACGGTCCGGTGCCCTGCGGCGTCACCTGGATCGTGGTCGTTCCGCCCTCGTCGATATTCGACGGGTTGGCTACCACGTTCACAGCCACGTTGATGTCGGTGACCGAGAACGATGCGCTCTCTGTCGCGCTGAGCGGCGAGTTCGGAGTTCCAGCGGTGTCCGTGACAGTCACGTCGACGGAGTAACTGCCGGGCGTATCGATGGTTCCCGAGGCGATCGGAGACGCCTGCGGTCCAATCGAGAAAAGCACCGCGCCGGTCGAGTCCTTGAAATCGAACTGATAGCTCAGTGCATCTCCGCCAGCATCGTTAGCCGATGCGGAAACCGTCACGGCCGAGCCACGTGAAATCGACGACAAAAC
>CAYFTY010000135.1:0-8285 GCA_964346045.1 uncultured Bradymonadales bacterium
GTTGTCGAAGAATTGAAAGAAAAGCTCGATGAACTTCACGAGCAAAACGAATTCTTGCGCAGCGACCGCAGCGAGCTGGCCCGTCAGATCCAGGCGATTTCAGAGCAGATGTGCGACATCGCCGCGCCGGCGCTGGCCGAGCGAGAGCGACTCCTCGAGCCCGAGCTGGTCGAAGGCCTCGAATATCTCGTGACATCCGACGAGCCGATCGTCCTCTGCGGGCCGTATGGGGCGGGGAAGAGCTTCGTCGCCTTTGCCTGTCACGAGCTCGATGAGATCTTTCCTGGACCCATGGGGGTTCTCGACCCGAGCATTACCGGCGAATTGCCCGAGGTCGAAGAGCTCGACGAAGAACTTTTCGAGGTCCTTCTGGGCGGCGGATTGCTGATTCGCTCGGCGCGACTTTTGAGAGCGCAGCAGATCAAAGCGCTGGCCCATAAGGCTCGCGGTACCTTCCGTCTTTATCTGGCGTTTGATGAAGCTCACCCCGAGGACCATTCGGCGCTGGATGCTTATACCGAAGAGGTGCAGACGCTTCTCGGACATCGCGAGCTCGTATTGCCCGGGCTTTCACGCCGGGCCGTCAAAGAAGAGATCATCGAATTCTATTTCGAGCGTGCCAGGGTCATTCATCGCAAATCGCTGGTGGGGATCGCGCCGGGTGCGATGGAGGCGCTGATGGGGTATGAGTTCCCCGCAGAAATCACCGAGTGCAAAGTATTACTCTCTGCAGCCGTGGCCCGATGCGATCAGGAGATTCTGGATCTGCCCGATTTTCCGTGGCTTCGAGCCGAGCAATGAGCAGGATGAGACATGGAAAGAAAGTCGACCGAAGAACGACGTGAAGAGATCGTCGATGCGCTTTTGCGCGTGATGGCCGATCAGGGTTACGCGAAAGCCACGATCCAGCGTATTGCAGATGAGGCGGGTCTGACCGCGGGTCTGATTCACTATCATTTCAAGAGCAAGCAGGAGATTCTCCTCGCGCTGCTCGAAGAGCTGACGGATGCTCAGGCTTCGCGAAATGATGCCTGGGTGGATCCCGAAGCCGCTCCGACTTTGCGTGTTCGTTCTGTGGTGCTCTCGTTTTTGCGCGTCGGGCAACAGGCCGATCCCGAGGCCGTCTCGAGTTGGGTGACGATCACGGCCGAGGCCATTCGCCAGACCGAGGTCCGCGACGCCTATGCCGGGGCGATCGAGACGCTGCGCCTGCCGCTCGTGGATGCTGTCCGCGAAGGGATCAAGACCGGCGAATTCGACACCGGTGGACTCTCGCCCGAAGCCTGCGGGGCGGCGATCATCGCCTCGCTCCAGGGCTATTATAATCTGGGCGTCGCTGCCCGAGAGGTGGTTCCACGCGGCAGCGCAGCGCACGCGCTTCTGCGCATGGTCGCAGGCCTTCTGCAGGTCGAAGACTTCGAAGCGTTCGTGGCGCTTCCCGAGTAGCTCCCTCTCAAAACAAAGAAGCCCCGCGCACCGTGATGGTACGCGGGGCTTTTCAACGTCGGCATCTCTTCAGTTCGCGGGAGACGGAAGAAGATTCGATGCATCGACGTCGAAGCCGTAGAGTCCGAAACGTCCGGCGGCAAAGTAGATGTGCCGGTTATTCGTGGTGAGAGCCCGAGGCCAGCCGCGCAGCGGGAAGTAGGCCTGCGCTGCCGGTGCGGCCGCGTCGTCGAGATTCACGACGAGCATCCCACCTGGGACGGTGAAGAGTGCGCGTCCGTTCATCGCGTGCTTGAGCTGGGCCCAATCGTCGACTTCGCTCTTCGAAAGGCTCGGGAATCCAGGAGCCTCGAGGTCGAGGACGCTGAGGCTCAGCGTTCGGTCCCAATCCTCATAGTCGTAGTAGCCATACTCCTCGCGATTGACGAGGTAGGCCTTTCGGTGCGTGACCAGGACATGGCCGGCACCGTCGACTTTGACGTCCGAAACCTGCTGGTCAGGGAATCGCCGAACCCCCTCAAGGAAGGCCGCGCCGCCCCGGATTTCGAGTTTGTTGAGAGAGCTTTCGATGATGTTCTGACCCCAGAGGAAGTCGCGAGTGATGAGCGTGTTTCCATCGACCTCGAGCAGGATCCCCGGCACGTTGACCTCGGGCTTCTCGACAGGTGAAGCCGGGTTGGTGAGGTCAATTTCACGGTAGAAATATTTCACGAAGGGCCTCGAGTCTCCAGCGACCTTGAAAGGCCGGTTGTAGGACACGAAGAGGCTGTCGCCACGGGTGAGCGTGCCGACCGCCGAATCATCTTTGCTCATGCTCACGACGCCCGCATCGGCAGGCATCGAAGCCGGGTTCGAGAGGTCGAGGACGTGGAAGTCATAGTGGTACCAGTAGCGCTTTTCGGGGCGTGTGTAGGTGTCTTCGTTCGTGGCAATCGATGCGGGGTCGACCTTCTGGCAATCGCGATCGCCGAGGGCATCCTGAGTGCAATGGGAGATTTCACCCGTGCAGACTTCGTCTTCGACGGTTCCGTCGACTCGCGTGAGCTGCGTGCAGGACACGCCTCCGCGATAGTAAGTGCACGCCTTTTGCTCGCCGGTTTCGCGTTCGTAGCAACGCTCCCATTGACTGGAGGAGGACTGGGCCTGGATGTATCGCGTGCTTCGTTCTCCGATGAGCTCTTCTTCACGAATCATCTCGGGGAAGATCAGGGCATCTCCTGCAACCAGGTTCTGATTCGAACCATATCCCCAGTATGCGACGTCACAGTTGAAGCAATCACCCCAGCCGTAATAGTCGTAGTACGCATATCCGGGCAGGTCGGTGTAGCGCTTGCTGCCCAATTGAGTGGCCATCGTCGGCTGCGTGAAATCGTAGACTTCAACCAGGGTATCCGCGCCAGCTTGCGGGTCCGCCGGATCGCGAAGCTCCTTTGAGACGACCGCGAGGTGATTGTCGAGCTGGTAGAGTTCGGCTCCTGCGGGGATCAAGACCGTGATGATGGCGGAATTCGCATCCACATCACCGGCCAGGCTCACCACCTCGAGTTCGTCACTCGGGCGAGTCGTCGACCGATTGCCCCACCAGCCGTAATAACTCGAATTGTTCTTGCGGCGAACCCCGTGAGTGCCGAAGACAAAAAAGTCGGTGTAATTCGGCGCCAGCTCGACGCGTCCCAGTTCCATGGGCGAATCAGGGTTCACGGTGTCGAAGAAGCTGAGTTCCTGCTCCGAGAGATTTGCGGTCGTCATGTCGGCGCGGTCTGCGACAAAGCTACGGCGCACCGGTGAACCGTGGTCCATGACTCCGCGCAGGGTCAACGTGTTCTCGGAGAACGTGAAGATCTGGACGGCCGAGACATATCGCTCGTCGTTCTCGTCCCATCCACTAAAGGGAAGAAGCACCAGGCCCGTCTCGACGGTGCCATCCTGCGTCGTCGTGAGCGTTCCCTTTTCGAGTACGGTAAACGCGCGGTCATCCCAGTTGGCCTCGGACCAGGACCGATCGAGATCGACTTCGGAACGCGTGATCATCGGGCTCGGATTCGAGAGGTCGGTGATGTCGTAGAGGCTCACCGCCATGGTGTTTCGATTATTCTCGTCATTCTTGCCGATGCCAATCAGGCGAGTCTGGCCCTCGACGGCTCGGAAGTAGTCATTCCAGCCCGAGACGATGAATTCACTCTTCTCAGTGAGCGTGCCGTCAGGTGCGACGTGGAAAGCGTGGAAAGGATCGACCCGGCGATAGGTGACAAAGAACGCTCTCTCGCCAAGGAAAAGGGTCGCGTAGAGATCTTCGTTATCACCGAAGGTCTCGTGGTCGAGGCGGTTGATATTCTGCAAATCCGTGATGTCGAAGGTCTCGACGTGGTTGGTGTTCGACTGACTCGACCAGTGATTCGACGAAACGACACGCAAGACGTCGCCCTCGATATTCATATTATGCTTGTTGCGCACGAGCCCTTCGACCGCGACCGAGTTGCCCTCGACCATCGTGCCGTCTGGCGAGCTGATATCGATGACCGAGACCTTGCTGCCTTGTCCGCGCTGCCAGTCGTGTCGAGCCACCATCAGACGCGAGCCGGTAGCCTGGATGTCGGTGACATATCCGCCGAGACCGAGTTCCGAGATCGACGAGAGCTTACCTGCAGCCGACACGCTGAAGCTCTTGACCTTGGTTTCCTGCCCGTCATCGCCATAGTCGTTCGAGACGACGTAAAGAGCCTCATTGCCTCCGCCACGGGTGAGTCGACTCGTACGGATCCAGCCGGGCACCTGAGCGCGCGCTGTGACTTTCGGTTGTGCGGGATTGCTGACGTCCGCGACGAGCACGACACCACCCTCGAAGGTCTCGGGGAAGAGTGCCTTGATATCGTCGCGATTGCCGTAATATCCACGCCAGTTGTTCAGGAGCATGAAGAGGCGGTCGCCCACCTGATACATTTCGACGGGAGTACCCGAGACCTGAATTCGGCCGATGATCTGAGGGTTGGAAGGGTCGTTGAAATCAATGATCTGAAGGCCGCGATAGGCGTTCAGATTCAATACATGCCCGGAATCGGATACCTGGTAGATATCTCCCTCTTCGACCGACCGTTCGTTGCCGGCGTCGTCCGCCGCGCCTGGCTCGGCGGCGAGGTCGTCACCTTCACTGCGGTTGTCCTGGCTGGCCTGGCCTTCGTAGCCATCGGCCGAAACGAACGTCGACTGGCCGACTTCGGGGGCTGGCTGCGGTTTGTCAGGGTTGAGAGGACCGCCATTGGGAGTCTGATTCTCACCACATGCAAAGGCGAAGGCGATGATGGCCGGTAGTAGCCATCTTACTTGTTTGCGTGCTCTTTCTCTCATCTCTCATCCCCGATCGTGGGTTTTTATCCAGTCTAAATATGTCGTCCCAGAGTAGAGCAAAGAGGGTGCCAGATTTGTGTGAATCACTTAAATTTATGATATATATCGATTTTTGGTGCTTTTGATCCGGGCGCGAAGAGCGATGTTCTCAGCAATCTGAGACGAGGCCCGGCCTGAGCCCCTCAAAAAGCTGAGAGTCTTCATCTACCGCTGCCCTTTGCAATACGTCGGTGGTTTTCTATACTTCGAGCGTCGCAGTCACGATGTCGTGAATCTTCACACATTGTGAGACACGAACGCCGAAAGGCGTCCATCCAGAGTGAGAAGTGATGCGCATTCTAGGTATTGGCCATTGCACGCTCGATCAGATCGCAGTCGTTGATCGATTTCCCGAGCCCGATTTCAAGAAGGACATGCTGCAGTTCAGCATGCAGGGTGGGGGGTCGGCTGCAACCGCTATGGTTGCGCTCGCCCGTTGGGGCGTCGATACGGCCTTTATTGGCAAAGTCGGAAATGACGACCGGGGAAACCAGATCGTACGAACGATTGCCGATGAAGGTGTCGACGCAGCTCATATCATCGTCGAAGACGGCGCCATCAGTCAGCTGTCGTTTATCGTGGTAGAGGCTGGATCGGGTCGAAAGCAAACTTTCGTGACCGCCGGAAGCGTCTCGGGTCTCGGCCCCGCTGAGGTCGACGAGTCTGCTCTCGATGGTGTCGGCATTCTACTGGTTGACGGAACCCATCTCGATGCTGAATTGAAGTTGATGCGAGCCGCGAAAGAACGCGGAATCACGGTCGTTCTCGACGCTTCGAAGAACGACATCCAGATTCGAGAGTCGGTCGCCTATTGCGATTACCTCGTTGCCTCCGAACGCTTCGCAAGTCAATTCGCCGGCGTCGGACAGCTCGAAAGTCTCTGCCATGCGCTCCTCGAAAAAGGCCCATCGGTGGCCGTTGTGACGCTTGGTGACGAAGGTTGTGTCGCCATGGATCACGAGACGCGTGAGATCATTCGCGAGGATGCCGTGGAAGTCGACGTTGTCGATACGACGGGGGCCGGAGACGTGCTTCATGGGGCGATCGTGCGCGGTATCATCGAAGAGATGACGCTCGCCGAGACCGTCTCGTTTGCAAATGCCGCTGCGGCACTGACCTGCACCGGTATCGGAGGGCGCGGAGCCATTCCGTCGCTCGAAGAAATCGCGGCAGCGATGGCCTGAGCCTGACGCTGCCGTATACTCGTTCCCCATCTCATGTCGATTGATTTAGTTGCGGCGCCTTCCGCCGCCTCGACGTCCGCCGCGCCCGCGTCCGCGTCCGCCGCGACCTTTTCGACTATCCGATTTGCTTCGCGACGAGCGCTTGCGGTCGGTTTCGCCGAGTTGCACGGCCCAGAATTCGGCCTCACTCAATGCTTCGACGAATTCACGCTGTGAAGCGAAGTCCTTTGCGAAAAAGGTCGCAAAGCTACCGACTTGATCTTTCTTGGGGGTGTCCGAGCCGCCGCAGGTAGGCACGTTCATGAAGGACGCCGCTTCGAGTGCGAAATCCGACTGCAATCGACCCACGCGCCCGTTGAAGACCTCGACGCCGTCGATGCCGTCGAGCGTGAAAATCAAGTCGCCCATATTGTGGGGGATCTCGAGATCGTAGGGCCTCGAAGCGATCACCGCGCCACCGATTCGATGGAAAAGCGAGAGAATCTCGCTGGCCGGTGGTGTCGTCAGCTCGGTGAGCTGCCGCCATTCTTCTGCGAGATAGAATTCATCGATCTCGGGCGCGAAGCCGATGAGAATTCCCTTGTCGGTCGGAATCTCTACTCCGATGAAACCGTGGATACCTTCTGCGCGGCAGGCTTCGAGCGCCTCTTTGCATCGAGACGTCGAAAGATGCTCGCAAAACGCAACGCCGTCCAGGCCTGCTTCTTTTGCCTGACGCGCAACATCGCGTGGCGAAAGCTTCACGTCGGGCGAGATAGACGACTTTGCATGGATATCAATCAGCATGGGGCTCTCTCAATCAGTGCTCTTCGACGACCAGTTGCTGGGCGACGACTTCAGCAGAATCATTTTTGTCGCGGGGGGAAGCAGGCGTCACATCGATGATGTCTTCGTCTGCTCCGGGTCGCCGATCCGGGCGCCGCGTCGAGGACACATCGATAACGGTGAAGCTTGGATTCTGCAACTGCTTTGTAAACCTGCGCTTCAAATAACCCCTGAGCGGTCGGCGTGCTGGCGGAATCAAAAGGCCGATTCCGACGATGTCTGTGAGCACACCCGGCGTGATGAGTAAGGTGCATGCGACGAGCACGAGCAGGCCGTCAACGATGCTATCGCCGGGCAGTTGGCCGCTGGCGAGCTCTGTCTGGATCCGTTTCCATGCTCCCATCCCCTGTATTTTGCCGAGCCATGCGCCGGTTGCCGCAGTTGCGACGACGATGGCGATGGTCGGCCACACGCCGATCTGCTGGCCGAGTGGGATCAAGACCAAAAGCTCGAGGAGTGGGATGATGGTGAACGCGAGAAATAATTTGGCTAACACAGGTAACCTCCGATGGCGTCGCGTCGGCGACGCGACGAACCTAATCGCGAGTGTCGGAGTCGCAAGGAGAATCCGACAGCTCTAGATGGGCAGGCAGACTGTGGTATCCGAGAGGGCGCGTTCGCACTCTACAGAGTCATCGAAGGTCGCGCAGATCGCAGATCCGAAGCATCCGTAGCCCGATGTGAATCGACAATCAGAGTCATCATCGCAGTCTGGGATGCAGGCCGGCGATGGAGCACCCGGTACGGTGAGGCAGACTGTTCCCGTGGGACAGCTCGCAGAATCGCAATCCACGAAGGTACACATGCCACCCGGCAGCGCGACGTCGAAATCTGAATCCACTTCGTGGGTGCAAGTCTGTTCGGAGTCCGGGCAGTCAGAACTACGGATGCAACTGCGGCCTATCCGGGATTCGCAGACACGCGAGCCGCTCTCCAGCATCCGGCATAGCTCGTCTTCATCGCAATCTTCATCCTGGCCGCATGCCTGATGACAGAGAAAGAGGGACTCGCGGCCGATGCAGAGATTCCCCGCTTCGCAGTCGAGGTTGGTGCGACAAGGATCGCCCTGAGGTGCACTCCCACCGGTATAGCAGATCGACGATTCTCCGGTGGCAGCTGCAATGCAAACCGATCCATCGTCACAAGTGCTGTAGGCTTCGGGGCACGTGGACATGCAGGTGAACTCACCTGAAGAATTTCCGACGCAAAGCGCATTCTCGACGCATTCACCCGGGCCTTTGCAGGTCTCGCCGACCTCAGCAAGCATCGGAGAGGCTGCATCTTCGTGCAGATCCGTGTCTTCGTCGGCGTCCGTTCCCATGTCCTGAGGGGCGGTCGAAAATGATTCTTCAGCGCACCCCATGAGGGCGAGCACACAAATTCCCATTTTCAAAAACGGCCAGAAACGTTGCATCGAATCCAAGAACCTTTCACTCACATTGCATC
>CAYFTY010000136.1:0-8283 GCA_964346045.1 uncultured Bradymonadales bacterium
GAGTGGTTCTTTCGACCAGATCGAAGAGACTTTCTCTCTGCGAGCCGAGGCGAATTCCGAAGACGAACTCGCCAGAATCACCGGCGGTAAGCTCTCGGATGACGCCAGGCTCGACGGCAAACTCGACGCGCGTGGGCGTCTCGATCTCGATGCCGAAGACCCGCTCGGCATGCTCGTGTCGACCGAACTCGACGCTCGCTGGGACATTGCTAACTTCAGCGTCGAAAAGATCCGCATCGACCGCTCGACCGGCCGAATCAGGCTTGATATCGATTCTCTCGGCGCAAAAGAACGAAGTGTCGACTTCGACCTCGACATTCTCGCTCGGCGCAGTCGATGGGGGGATTATCGACTCGACTTTCTCGATGCCAGCGGCAAGGGAAAAACTCGCATCCGATTGCCCATTGAAGATTTGGGCGACGTGATCCGCGGAGCTGACCTCGACCTCGATGCCACTCTCCGTGGGCTCGATGCGCCCTCGGTGGCAAGGGTTGGCGAATCCCGGATCGTTGCTCGTATCGACGCAAAAGACACGCGCACCTACCAATACGACCTCGAGACCCGACTCGCCAACGTGTCGATCCCGTCCGTATTGACGACAGAGAAGCTCGACGCCGATCTCGAGGGCGTGGTCGGACTCGACTCGATCGGCAAGCGCCTTACGCGTCTCGACGCTCGCGGCAAAGTCGACCTGAGCAAGACAAACGCATTCGACCAGAGCGTCGGCAAGGCCGAGATCGAGATCGATGTCAAAGGTCCAACGCGGAACCTCGACGGCAGCGTCAAGGTCAACGCGACCGACGCCAGAGTCCCTCAATATGATTTCGCCACGGTGACGGCCAAACTCGATCTCCTCGAAGAACGGCGATTTCGGCTCGATGTCAAAGGCAAACCATCTTCGGGCACTCCCAGGAAAATCGACCTCGAATTGAGAGGCTCCTACTCGGCTGACCTCAAGACCTTTGAAGTCGATGATGTCGCGCTCACCGGCGCCGGAGAGTCCTGGATCATCGAAAACGGACTCGTGGCGCAGACCGACGACGGCACCTATCGCTTTCGCGACCTGAAATTGACGCACGGTGATGACCAGCGCGTGACTCTCGATGGAGTCTTCCGCCCCGGCCGTGACCAGGACCTCAATCTGAAGATCGAAAATCTGGCTATCATGGAGCTTCCTCGAGAATTCGGGATTGAGGTGCCGCCGATCGAGGGCCGTATCGACGGTCGAGTGCAGCTCGATGGCACATCGAAAAAGCCACGCGGCTATGTCGAGCTCACTCTCAGCGAGCTTTATTACGAAGGCTACGGGCCCTTCGTCATCACCGTGCGCGGCAACTATGACGACGAGAGACTCTATATCTCGGAGTCTGAGGTCACCGCATACGGAGTTCGATTGGTCGAAGCCACCGCGATCGCACCCATTCGATTCACGCTGGATGGCGATTTCGAGATTCTCGAAGACCAGAACTTCTCGGTGCTGGCAACCATCGTACCGTTTGATCTCGAGCGTTTCCGCGACCTCCTTCCCGTTCTCTCTGAATTCGATGCGCGTGGGCAAATGGCCGGAGAAGTGGCGTTCTACGGTCGTGTGAACGAGCCCTATATGGAGACGCAACTCAATCTTAGGGACGCTGCAGTCACAGCAGGTCTCACCTCGGGTGAAAACGTCGAAGTCGGGCCGGTTCGCGTCGTCTCGAACCTGAAATATGCCCCGTTGAGCGCTCGACAGGGTGGCTTTCGAGGTACTCTCTCATTTCGCGACCGCAATAACGAAGGATTTCGCGCGCGCGCCTCAGCCGAGATTCCTCTAGAAACGTGGCTCACGCTCGCAGCCCGCGGCGAGATCGACGAAATCAAGGCCGAAAGCTGGATGAATGCTCCCTTTGAATTCCTCGTGCTTCTGCCGTCGTACGACGTATCGAAGGTCAATATTTCATCGTTCAAAGATGCCAGAGCCGAAGGCAGCATCGATCTCTATGTGCAGGCCGGAGGTACACTCCTGAATCCGAGCGGAGAGATTCGAGGTCGACTCGCAGACTTTGGATGGGACCGATACCGAGATATTTACGTCGATCTCGAATCGAAATTCGGCGACGACAAACTCACCATCGATACCTTCGAGGTGAACTGGGATGCCGACGATATCATTCGCGCCTCGGCGACCCTGCCTGTGCCGATCGAAGACGTACTGAGCGGCGAAAAGGTCGAGGACCTACCCCTCGAGGCCAATGTGGAACTTCTCGAGCTGCCCATCGATAAGTTGAGCGCGGTCGACTACGTCTTCGCGGCCATCGCCGGGACGATGCGGGCCAATATCAACCTCGACGGCAAACTCAGTGCACCGCGGCTCACCGGAAGCGTCCGCCTCGAAGACATCACCTTCAGTGATAACCGCCGGGGAACGCTCGCAGTCGATTTCGGAGCACGCCGCGACCGTGTCACGGCCAACGCAACGCTGACACATGACGAGACCAAATCGCTGACCTTGAGTGCCGGTCTACCGATGAACCTCAACTTCGTGAGCCTCTCACAGGGCGAGGAAATCCTCGCGAAGGGTCCGCTCTCGTTGAGTGTCTTTGCAGCGGATCTGCCGATTGCGTCCATGATTCCGAGACGCATTCTCGATCGCTACGCTCAAAAAATTCGCGGAACGCTGAACACCGATCTTTCGGTTCGAGGTACCTACGAGGCCCCACAGATCAGTGGCGAGTTCAACGTCGCAGGGTTCAGTGCTTTCTTCCCCGGACTGGGTCGCACCGTCGATGAAGGCAATCTTCAGGTCGTCGCACGCTCCAATGCCATCGACATCGTCGAGCTCTACGCCCGCGAAGGAAATGGCTACATGGATGCCGATGGCGAAGTGGTGCTCGAAAATTTCAAGCCCGCCACCGCCGATCTCCAAATCGCTCTGAAGGAGCTGAGTACGAGCGGCTTCTCTCCGATTCCTGCGTATGTCACGGGCAATGCAGATGTAACGGCCGATCTCAGAACCGAGATTATCGATACACAGGTGACCTTGCGTGATCTGGATATCGCCATCCCCGAGACATCTCAGGCGGGTACGCATCCTCTCGAGCTGAGCCCGGACATCGAAATCCTGACGCCTCGCGAAAGACGCGAAGGCATGGTCGTGCTCGATGAGGTCGAATCCGAAGTAGGCGCGCGAAGCCAGCTCGCGCGCGTCCAGGTCAAGATTGCGCCGAATAGCTGGGTGCATCATCCCAATGCCGATATCCAGTTCCGGGGCGACCTCGCCCTCGACGTCGGGCAAAAAGACACGGTGATCCTCGGCGATATTTCGACAGTCGAAGGAGAGCTCGAATTCCTCGCCAAGGAGTTCGACATTCGGCAGGGCATCGTCACCTTTGCTGGCAACACGCCCCCAAATCCACGCCTGCAGGTCGAAGCCGTCTACGAGCTCGACCGGTCGATTACCGACGCGGTCGGACCCGCCACATCCGGGGAGCCCAAGGCCGTCGTGCGCGTGACCGGCCCGGCCCGAAACCCGCAGCTGAGGCTCTCATCCGACCCGCAGATGACCGAATCACAGATCATTTTCGTGCTCGTCACCGATCGACCTCCGGCCGACCCGAACGAAGAACAGGGAGTCGCCGGTCAGGCGGTCGCGGCCGCATCCGGCTTGCTCTCGGGCCTGCTCAAACAGCGCGCCGCTCAGTACACCCCCATCGACACCTTTCGTCTGACAACCGATTCCGAGGGGATTAGCGGAGTCGAGCTGGGTCGCTATTTTGGCAAGAATCTCTTCTTTGCCTACCAGTATCAATTCGCTGCCGAACAGGGAGAAAACGTCAATGAGTTCCGCATCGAGTACACGCTCGACTTCGCGCCTTCATGGCTCGTCGGAACACGTTTCGGGGATCAGGGCAATGGGGCGGTATTCATCTTCTGGGACGTTCTCTGAGTCGTCCGTCATCGGATCCTGATTCGATTTCGACGCAAAAATATTGTAACGAAAGGGCGCGCGCCGAATCTCAAGAACCACACCGCACCGACAGGAAGAACCCATGGAGATGCCGCTCGACGCAGCGCTCGACAGCCACCAACTGGGCCATGCCTTTGCGCAGGTCCGAAGCTTTAGTGAGCGGCTGGCCGAGCCACTCACCCACGAGGACATGGTGGTTCAAACCATGCCCGACGTTAGTCCGACGAAGTGGCACCTGGCCCATACGACATGGTTCTTCGAGACCTTCGTGCTCAAAGCCTATGAAGAGGGTTTCCAACCCTTCGATCCCGAGTTCGAATACTTCTTCAACAGCTATTACAACGGAGCCGGCGACCAGTTCCCACGACATCAGCGGGGACTTCTTGCACGCCCGGGAGTCGATCGGATTTTAGCCTATCGCGACGATATCGACGCGCGGATGCACACGTTGCTCGCTCAACGCGCCGACGATCGCGAACTCGCTTATATCGTGACCATCGGGCTGCATCACGAACAACAGCATCAGGAACTGCTGCTCACGGACATCAAGCATGTGATGGCGTTCAACCCCGCCAACCCGGCCTATCGAGAACGAGAGATTCCACGCGGTGAACACGTCGAACCCACATGGATTTCACACCCGGATGGCGTGCGAGAGATCGGCGCGTCGTTGAATCAGACTTTTGTCTACGACAACGAAACGCCGCGGCATCGGGTCTTTCTCAACGCATTCGAGATATCTGATCGCCTTGTGACCTGTGGCGAGTATATGGAATTCATCGAGGATGGCGGCTATGAGCGCCCAGAACTCTGGCTTTCCGAAGGTTGGACGCACGTCGCCGAGCAAGGATGGAGTGCCCCGCTCTACTGGAGAGACGACGGCGTGATGACTCTGCACGGTCTTCAAGAACTCGACCCGGCCGCACCTGTCGTGCACATCTCGTATTTCGAGGCCGACGCCTATGCCCGATGGGCCGGGGCCCGCCTGCCCACCGAGTTCGAATGGGAAGTCGCGGCGCGCGAGTTCGAAATCGAAGGCCAATTTGCAGACTCGGAGATCTTCCACCCGACGGCGACTGAAGACGAAGCGTTCTTTGGTAGCGTCTGGCAATGGACGTCGAGTAGCTATGCCCCCTACCCCGGCTATCAGGCCCTCGAGGGCACCCTCGGCGAATACAACGGCAAGTTCATGGTGAACCAATACGTTCTAAGAGGCGCATCGGTTGCCACCTCGAAAAACCATGCAAGATTGACGTACCGAAACTTCTTTGGCACCGGCGCTCGCTGGCAATTTTCTGGAATCCGACTCGCTCGCGACACATGAACGACCAAGACACAATCAGATCCGAAGTCATCGCCGGATTGCGATCGCGGCCCGCGCGCCTGCCGAGCAAGTACTTTTACGACGCTCGAGGCTCGGAACTTTTCGAAGCGATCACAGGGCTCGATGAATACTATCCAACGCGAACGGAAATCAGCATTTTCAAACGCTGCGGAGACCAGATCGCGCTGGCCGTCGGCCCCGACCGGCAAATTGTCGAGTACGGAAGCGGCTCAGGGCTGAAGACACGGCTCTTACTGCAAAAGCTCGAGAATCCGAGATCGTACGTGCCTGTCGAAATCTCGGGCGAGTTTCTGCTGGCAAGTGCCGAGAAGCTGCGTGAGGAATTCCCCGGACTCACGGTCGAGCCGGTCCACGCTGACTACACTCGACCGCTCGAGCTTCCGTCGGATGGCGGCTCACGCGTCGTATTCTTCCCCGGCTCGACCATCGGCAATTTCACCGTGGTCGAGGCTCAGAAATTCCTCGCCCAGATTGCAGAACAGGTCGGCGAGGGCGGCGGCCTGCTCATCGGGGTCGACCTCAAGAAGGATCCTGCCGTCTTGCACGCCGCCTACAACGACGCCAGGGGCATCACTGCAGCCTTCAACCGCAATATCCTTTATCATTTGAATCGTGAGCTCGACGCCGATTTCGACCCGGATCAATTCTATCATTATGCATTCTACAACCCGGTCGAAGGGCGCATCGAGATGCACCTCGTGAGCAGTCGACGTCAGACCGTTCGCCTCGACGACGAGGTCTTTGAATTCGCCGACGGAGAGACCATTCTCACCGAGTATTCGTACAAATACGCGCCCGAAGAGTTCGATGCACTCGCCGCACGCGCGGGCCTCGAGCGCGTGAATCTCTGGGCCGACGACCAAAGGCCTTTCGGCGTATTCTATTACGAAGTGAGTTCGTCAGCGTAGGGTGGGAACGGCCACGAACCCACCGTCTACCTCCTTAGGATATCGACGTACGAGATCATTTTGACGAGGCCGATTTCAGCAGAATCCACCGGCACGACCAAGAGCCCGTGTTCGAGCATTCGTGACCAAACTCGGGGAATCGAATCACAGGGCGAGACCGAAACGAGTTCGTTACTCGGAACGTAAGAAGATCCTCAGTCGGCCGCGCAGCGGAAACCAATCTCGGCGAGATCGAGGAAATCGGGCTGCGCCCGGTTGCTCACCCGGCCGAATGCTACGCTCTGTTCGTAGCTTCCGCCACGAATCACACGCCCGAAACCCTGGTCGACCGTTTGCTCGGGGTTCACCGTGTAGTTGGGCGTGTAGAAGTCTTCATCGTAATAGTCGCTCACCCATTCCGCGACGTTTCCTGCCATATGATGGGCCCCGTAGACGCTGCGGCCGTTCGAAAATGTATCGACCGGCTCGATGCATGAGGTTAGCCCGTTCGTGCAGTCGAATACGCCTCGGCTGGCGTCTCCGGTATTGCCCCACGGCCAGAGTGACGTGCGTGCATACGGCCCTCTCGCGACCTTTTCCCACTCGGCTTCCGTCGGCAGGCGCTTGCCGCGCCAGGTGCAGTAGGTCTCAGCCTGGGCGTAAGGCACGCAACCGATCGGGTCGTTTCCGTTCGATACCGGATTCTGAAAGGGGCAGGTCAGCGGCAAAGTCGTGCATGGCCCCGAGACCACACAATCCACGAAATCTCCGCGCGTCACCTCGAATTGGTCCATATAGAAAGGATCGAGCTCGACGACGTGCAGGGGATCTTCGTCGTCTGCTGCCAGTGTATCGCCCGTCGGAGCCCCCATCAAAAAGGTGCCGCCCGCCACAAAAATCATGTCGTCGTAGAGCGGGTCGCAGTCCATCTCGTCGATCTGACCATCGCAATCATTATCCTCGCCATCCGTGCAGATTTCGGGGGAGAGCTGACAGGCGCCGGTCGAGCAATCGAGGGTTCCCGCAGCAATCGGGTCGGCTCCCGGACACGCTTTGTAGCAAAGCGCCTGATTGTCTGCGGCACCGTCGCAGTTCGAGTCTTGCTGATTACAAACCTCGAGCTCGGTGCGATTGCAGCCCGACCAGGTGCCACCCAAACAGACACGCACCGACCGATTGGGACAGGTCGTGCCGCATTGCTCGGTAAGAATCTGACCGTTGACGTCTTCATCGACAAGACCATCGCAATCGTCGTCCGTGCCATTACAGGTCTCGGGAACACCCGTCGAAGTCGCCATGCACATCAGCGCGCCGTTGGAGCAGGTAAAGGTACCTGCGTCGCAGACACCGCCCTGCCCTGTGCTGCAGCTCATGCCGTCTTCGGGGAAGTCCTCATCGGTCAAGCCATCGCAGTCGTCATCGGTACCGTTGCATTCCTCGGCAGGAGGATTGGTTGCCTCACACATGGTGAATGAGCCATTGACACAGGTCTGCGTGCCCGGGCCACAGTTTGTGGTGCAATTCTGGGTGATTCCATCGTCGATCGTGCCGTTGCAATCGTTATCGACGCCGTCGCAGACTTCGGCTTCGGGGACGTTGACCGACTCACAGGAGAGGTTGCCGGCGACACAGACTTCGTTGCCGGCAGCGCAAATCCCCGGCTCACCGGTGACGCATGCCGCACCTGCGTCCTGTACGTCGTTGTCGTCGATGCCGTCGCAGTCGTTATCGGCGCCGTCGCAGACCTCGACCGATGGGCCTTCTCCTCCCTGACAGACCGACCAGAATCCATCGATACACTCCTGCACGCCCTGGGTGCATTCGCCGACATCCGTGCCACAGGGTTTGGTTTCTCCGGTCGTGCAGGCGCAGCCCTCATCGACAGTTCCGTCGCAGTCGTTATCCACGTCGTCGCAAATCTCTTCGCTCGGCTCGACGTCTCCCGTGCACTCTCCCCACTGACCGTCGAAGCATCGCCGGGTCCCGGGCATGCACTGTCCGACCGAGCTGCCGCAGGCTCCCATGATGCCGTCGGTGCATTCGCAGCCCTCGGTATCCGGCACGCCATCGCAGTCGTTATCCAGATTATTGCAGCGCGTCGGAGCCCC
>CAYFTY010000137.1:0-8277 GCA_964346045.1 uncultured Bradymonadales bacterium
GGCTGTCGCGTCGCCCTCATCGGTATACTCGCGCATTTCAGACGCCTCGTCGGTGAGTTCGTCCCTCTTCAGCGAGAGTCCGATGCGCTGGTTGGCACGATCAAAGGACGTGACCAGGGCTTTCACCTGTTTATTGGGCGTGACGACGTCGGTCACTCGCTCGACGTGGTCTTCGCGGAGCTCCGAAATATGAATCAAACCCTCGATTCCCTCGACGATTTCGGCAAACGCACCGAATTCAGTGGTGCGGGTAATGCGCACCTCAATCTTCTTTCCGGGGATCGCCACGCTCTCGGCGAGGTCCCAGGGGTCGTCGGTGAGTTGCTTGATGCCGAGACTGATCCGGGTGCTCTCGGGGTCGATGTCGAGCAAGACCGTCTCGACCTCGTCGCCGGGCTCGTATTCGTCGGCCGGATCGTCGATGCGTTCGGTCCACGAAAGATCGGACACATGCACGAGTCCATCGATCCCGGGTTCGATTTCGACAAAAACGCCGAACTCCGCGATATTGACGACTCGTCCGGTAAGTCGGTCGCCGACGGTGTATGTGTCGGCGAGCTCTTCCCACGGATTCGTCTCGAGACGCTTGATGCTCAGGCTGAGCCGACGGTTCTCGGTATCGATCCCAATCACCTTCACACCGACCTCGGCGCCGATTTCGAGGACCTCGCGGGGATGATCGATCCGGTCCGTCCACGATAACTCCGTGACATGAACGAGCCCCTCGAGCCCGGGTTCGACCTCCACAAAGGCACCAAAATCCGCAAGGCTCACGACCTTGCCCTGTAAGATATCACCCTCAGAGAACTTGCTCTCGATGGTCTCCCATGGGTTGTCGAGCAGTTGCTTGCGGCCCAGCGAGAGACGCTTTTTCTTCGCATCGTATTTGAGCACGACAACTCGAATCTGGTCTCCGGGGCGCACGAGCTCTGAAGGATGGTCGAGTCGGCCCCAGGTCATATTGCTCTTGTGCAGCAACCCTTCGAGCCCGCCGATATCCACAAACGCTCCGTACTTGACGACATTACGAACCACGCCGTCGAACTCCTGGCCAGTCTCGAGATTTTCGAGCAGCTCTTTTCGCTCTTCTTCGCGACCCTCTTCGAGCAGAGCACGCCGACTCAAGACGAGATTTCCGCGCTTCTTGTCGAATTCGATGACGCGAAACTTCTCGCGACGCCCGAGGTAGGGCGAGAAGTCATCGACCCGATGGATATCGATTTGACTCTTCGGCACGAAGGCGCGAATTCCGACGTCCACCGAGAGGCCGCCCTTATTCGAGCCCACGATCGTGCCTTCGACCTCGGCTTCGTCCTCGGCCCACTTTTCGATCTTGTCCCAGAGCGCAAGCTTTTCAACCTTGCGCAACGAAGCCGCCCAGTACTTTCCGTAGGGACGCTCGACCAACAACGAAGGCGCATCGCCCTCGACAAATGACGCGTCCTCGGGCAACTCGTCCTTGCCCACGAAGGCCGGTTTGTCGGCACCGATATCAAAGAGAAACCCCGCGTCGACTTCTTCGAGGTAGGTTCCGGTATGAATGGCGTTGTAGAAAGACTCGAACGAGTCCTGGTCAGTCGTTTCTTCTGTCATGTTCTGGACCTTCGTCGGTTGTCCGTGATCACCGTGCGATGGCGGGGTGATACTACAACCGTTGCTACGGGTCCAGCCGCATGACCTACCCGGCGTGCCGCGTTTGAGAGATGAGCTGGCGAACCGAGGCTTTGGGGTCCCCGAGCACCTCGCGAATGACCGCGACGCCATTCGCACCGGCCGACATGACCTCGGGTGTCCGAGCTGCGGTAATGCCACCAATCCCAACCACCGGAATCGACACGGCATCGACGATCGAGCGGATGAATGCAGCTCCACGAGGCCTCGATGCATCTGGTTTTGTGGGCGAAGCATCATAGACGGCTCCGCAACCGAGATAGTCTGCACCTGCCGATTGGGCAGCGAGAGCCGCTTCCACCGAGCCTGCTGACGCCCCGATGATCAGATCGGGGCCAAGCTTCCGAGCTGCGTCTGGCGGCAGATCGCCCGGCCCCAGATGCACGCCGTGAGCCGAGCTCGCCAGCGCGATATCCAGCCGATCGTTGATAATCAGGTACACACCGGCCGCCGTGCAGAGTTCAGCAAGTGCGATGGCGTCGTCCAAAAATTGTCGAGAGGTGCCCTGCTTGTGACGCAGCTGCAAGATCCGCGCGCCGCCTTCGATGAGCCGGGTCGCAAAATCGGTCACGCTCGTTTCAGAGAGCAGCGATGGAACGATGATAGGATAGACCGAAAGCGCCTCGACAAGGGGCTTCACCGGACAGCCGCTTCTTTTTCAGCCACACGCTCGGCCTGTGCGTCAGCCTTGTACGAAGAGCGGACGAGCGGCCCGGCTTCGACGTGCTTGAAGCCCATCGCGTGTCCTTCGTCTGCAAGCATGTCGAACTCTTCGGGCGTCACCCAGCGCATCACCGGAAGATGACGCTTGCTGGGCCTCAAATACTGACCGAGATTCAGAACCTCGACGCCTGCGTCGACCAGGTCATGCATGGTCGAGAGCACCTGTTCATTGGTTTCTCCCAGACCGAGCATCATGCCCGATTTTACCAGGGACTCACCTTCGCGTGCCGCATGCGCCAGCACCTCGAGTGAGCGTTCGTAGCGAGCTTGAGGCCGCACGACGCGGTGCATCTCCTCGACCGTCTCGATGTTGTGCGCAAAACATTCGGGGGCCGCATCGAGAACTTTCTCGAGATCCCCGAGATCGCCTTTGAAGTCAGGCGTCAGTACTTCGACACCCATATCCGGGGCGAGCTTGTGGCATGCCCGAATCGTCTCAGCCCAGATTGCGGCTCCGCCGTCTTCTAGATCGTCTCGGTCGACGCTCGTGATCACCACATAATTCAACCCGAGGCTTGCCAGGGTCTCGGCTACACGCTGAGGCTCGCCTGAATCAACCGCTCCCGGACGACCCGTCTGAACATCACAGAATCCGCAGCTACGCGTGCAGATATTACCCAGAATCATGATCGTCAGACTCTTGCGACTCCAGCATTCGACGATATTGGGACATTGGCCGGATTCACAGATCGTGTGCAGGCGCGCGTCTTCGACGAGCTTCTGGGTTTCAAAGAAGCTCTTGTTGAAACTCAGGCGCTTGCGAATCCATTTGGGGCGCGGGCCCGCTGCATCTTCTTGAAATTTCAGATTGGGTCGAGCCGGACCACTGGTGCGTTCGTCACCTTTGGGTTCGACGCGCGGTTCGACCACCGGTAAAGTAATTTTCTTCATGATGTCGCATCCAAGGTCTGAGTACGGACTCTGCGCTTACGGGCTAATTAGCAGTGCGTCTTTTGTAGAGCAAGTGCGTCTCGCACGTTGGTTCGGAGGCCCGGAATCTGTTAGACCGAAGCAGCGTAAACCGCTGCCCCTACTGCACCCACACAAGCGATGTCCAAGCCCAAATATTCCCAGGTCCAGCCACTGGCCGCCCACGCCGTCAAACACGATTCGCTCGTGCTACGTGGCGCTCGGGAACACAACCTTCGCTCACTCGACGTCGAGATTCCCAAGAAGAAACTCGTCGTATTCACGGGGCCGAGCGGCTCGGGCAAATCCAGCCTCGCCTTCGATACCATCTATGCCGAAGGCCGTCGTCGCTACGTCGAAAGTATGTCGATCTATGCGCGGCAATTCCTCGGAGCGATCGAGAAGCCCGATTTCGACCAGCTCACCGGATTGAGCCCCGCGATCAGCATCGAACAAAAGACTACGGGTTCGAGTCCTCGCAGTACCGTGGGGACTATCACCGAGATCTACGACCATCTGCGCGTCTTATACGCGCAACTCGGACGCATCGGAGAGGGTTCCGAAGGTCCGCAGACCTTCTCTGTAGATGAGATTCTCGACGATATCTCTTCGCTACCGAAGAAGACTCGCTACATGCTCGTGGCCCCTCTGGTGCGAAATCGGAAAGGCGAATTCAAAAGCCTTTTCGAGAAACTCCGACGTTCGGGCTTCACCCGCGCCCGCGTCGACGGCGAAATTCTCGAGCTCGAAGGCCTCGAGACCGTCGCGTTACACAAGAAGCACAATATCGACGTCGTGATTGATCGACTGATCTCCAAGGCCGTTCGCACCGACCGGCTCGGGGAGAGTCTGCAGCGGGCACTGGATGCCGGCGAGGGACGATGCATTCTGATCGTGCCCGAACAGGAATCACATGAAGCTGACGAGCGGGTCTACACGCGCCACTCGGCCGACCGCGAACTGAGTCATCAGAACTTTTCGTTCAATAGTCCGGTGGGTTGGTGCAAAGAATGTCGGGGCATCGGAACGACACCTCAGGTCGATGCCGATCTCATCGTGCTGCGAGAATCGCTCTCGATGCGCGAAGGTGCAATGGCTCCCTTTGGACGCCATCCCGATAAAGAGGCAAAGAACTTCGCCGTCGCCGATGCGGTCGAGCCCATCTGGCAAAAGCTCGAAGAACTCGAAGAATCCAAACGCATCGACCTGGACAAACCGTTCAGTCAGATGACCGAGAACCAGAGAGACTGGCTCTTTCACGGCAATAGTGGCTTCCCGGGTGTGCTCGACTTCATCCGCAAGACGCGCAAAAAAGCGCGACGAAAAGCCGCGCGCGACTTTCTCGACGAGTTCTTCGAGCCCTCTATCTGCGAAGAATGCCGGGGATCGCGACTCAACGAAGAGTCTCGTTCGGTGAGCTTCAAGCAAAAGTCCATCACGGAAGTATCCGAGATGAACGTGGTCGACGCCCTCGACTGGTTCGAGTCGATCGAGCTCGAGGGTCGTGAGCACAAGATCGGACATGAACTGCTGGTCGAGATTCGGTCGCGGCTTTCGTTTCTGATCGACGTCGGTCTGGGCTACCTGAGTCTCGGTCGCAGCGCCGAGACACTTTCGGGCGGCGAGAGTCAGCGCATACGCCTCGCAAGCCAGCTTGGAAGCGAACTCTCGGGGATCCTCTACATCCTCGACGAGCCGAGTATCGGACTCCATCAGCGCGACAATCATCGGCTGCTCGAAACACTCCAGTCTCTGCGTGATCGCGGAAACTCGATCATCGTCGTCGAACACGATCGAGAAACCATGGAAGTGGCAGACTGGATCCTCGACTTCGGCCCAGGCGCCGGCCGACACGGCGGTGAAATTGTCGCTCAGGGAAAACCCGAAGACATTGAGGCCTCGAAAGACTCGGTGACCGGTGACTACCTGGCCGGCCGGCGCGAGCTCGAGGTGCCCGATGAACGACGCGAGGGGACCGGTGACGAATTCTGGATCCGCGGCGCGCGACATCACAATTTGCAGGATATCGACGTGCGGATCCCACTTGGGACCTTCACATGCGTCACGGGTGTGAGCGGCGCCGGCAAGAGCTCGCTCGTCAACGAGATCCTATATCCGGCGGTTGCGCGACACGTCTTCTTCAAACACCGCAGTATCGGCGAGTGCGACGGTATCGAAGGACTCGACCATTTCGATAAGGTCATCGAGATCGATCAGAGCCCCATCGGTCGAACCCCGCGCAGCAATCCTGCGACCTACACGAAGGTTTTCGATCATATCCGCGAGCTCTATGCCAACCTTCCCGAATCGCGAATGTATGGCTTCGATCGAGGTCGTTTCAGTTTCAATGTCGCAGGCGGAAGATGTGAAGAATGCAAGGGAGCTGGCTCGAAGAAGATCGAGATGAACTTCCTGGCCGACGTGTACGTGCCTTGCGACCTCTGCCAGGGAAAACGTTTCAATCACACCACGCTCATGGTGCGCTATCGCTCGAAGACCATCGCCGACGTGCTCGAGATGACGATCGCCGAAGCCGCCGAGTTCTTTGGCTCACTGCCAAAGATCTCTCGAATTCTACAGACGCTACTCGATGTCGGGCTCGACTACGTGCAGCTGGGGCAGCCGTCGACGACGCTCTCGGGAGGCGAAGCGCAGCGCGTCAAGCTTTCGCGCGAGCTCGCCAAAATCGCGACGGGCAATACTCTCTATATTCTCGACGAGCCGTCGACCGGCCTGCATTTCGACGATATCCGCAAGCTACTCGCCGTAGTCGATCAGCTCGTCGATGCGGGCAATACAGTCGTGATGATCGAGCATAATCTGGACATCATCAAATACGCGGATTGGATCCTCGACCTCGGCCCCGAGGGCGGCGTCAGCGGTGGTGAACTCGTGGCCATGGGTACCCCAGAAGAGGTGGCAGAGATCGAGGCGTCGCACACAGGTCGATTCCTCGCCCGCGAATTGGACCGATAACCCGCAAAAAAAAGCCGACTCTCTCGAGTCGGCCTCATCGTTCGCACCTCTACGACGTTCAGCGGTCGCGGTTTTGGCGGCGCTCCTCTTTGCGACGACGACGCTCGGCTTCAATGCTCTTTCGGCGTCGAGCGACGCTGGGCTTCTCGTAGAAGCGGCGACGCTTGAGTTCTCGGTTGATGCCTTCGCGACCGATCTCGCGCTTGAGCTGGTTCATCGCACGACCCACGTTATTGTCACGGACGGTGACTTCGATGGGCTTCAGTTCAAAAGAATCTCGTCGGCTTTTTGCCATGATGCTTCACTCTCAGGTGGTGGCCCTGCGTTCAGGGCAGTCCATATCTCAGTGGAGGAGCCGCAGCACGAGCGGGTCCTGATTATCGAATCCGCCTAGTCCTTCGGGGCTGAAGACCGACCAGAAGTACTTGAACTCGTCGAGGTTCGGCGCCTGAAGCGCTTCGACCAGGTTCACCTCATAGAAGGTGCTGAAGAGTCCAGAGGTGTCTCGATGATAGAGACGCCAGAGTACGCCGTTGGTCATGATTCCGAAGTTCACACCCGCAGCGCGGATCATCTTGTCGACCTCGTACGCAGGGTTGCTCGGTCCGCCACTTTCGGGCTCGAACTCGTCGAGCGAGGCGTCCCATCCGAAGCAGCGTACGACAGCCAGGGCCTGGCTGAAGAATTCGCGCTCGGTGCGGTGCGGAAGAGCCGTTCGGAACTCGTCGGCCGAGTAGAAAAGCGTGAAATCGGGTCGTGCCGTTTCGTCGATCGGCGTGATCTCGGCGACGCTGAAGCAGAAGCCCAGCGCGCGGAGCACATAACTGACCCAGTAGTATCGGGTCTCCATTTCGCCAAATTCTTCGATCTCTTCTTCGAGCTGCTCACGCTTCTCGAGCAGTTCTTCGAGGCTGCGTCGCACCTCTTCAATCCGCTCGGCACTCCACTCGGGGGTGTTCGTGATTTCTGCGAATCGCTCGTCTTCGAAGAGCTCTCCGTGATTTCGATACGTCGCTTCCGACATGCTCACTCCGATTCCGCGGCCGTGGCCGCAATTCAAAATTCCTCGACCAATTTATTTTCCGGGCGTTCGCCCTTTGATTCCGGGGCGATGCCGTCATTCTGCAAGTGCAAAAACGCACGGACAGGCGCGGCACTATAGGAGTGCCCCTGAGAGGTGTCAAGCCGATGTGTCTGGTGTCGCTCAGCTCTCGGGATCTTCCATCTCGGCATAGAGCTTCAAGATGTCCCCCTCACTCAGCATCTGCGATTCCGTGTTGCCCCAGATATTGTTGATAGCAACGAGTTCGCCGTCTTTGAGCTTGGGTGTCAGATAGACCGCAAAAAACTCGCCGCCTTCGTCGGTCTTCATACCCGGTATTTTGTCGAGCGGCGCACCGGTCTCGGGAACCATCAATTCACAGGGTTTTCCCTCGGTGAACGGCGAATCGAAGACCTTGCTCGGATCCCCGTAGTACGGGCTCAAGATCACATCTTCTTCGACGTCACCCTGTCGAACTCGAAGCTTTACGCCTGGCTCGCCACTGAATTTCGGGCCATCATGGTCGATCAGATCTTCCCCATTGGGACCGAACGCACGCGTAACCACAATCACAAACCCTCGGTCATCGAGTGCCTCGAGACGCGTCTGCGTGTCCACCTTTTCGAATGGGTTTTCGTTCGACATAGAGCCGCTCCGTGCAAATCGTTATACAAGCTAGGCCAAAAGACTTACCGCATACCTGCGGGGGTGACAAGCACGTGCACCGATCTCAGGGCGGAGCCTGACATGTTGCCTTGGGACATCTTCCTTCGATCGATGAGAATTTCGGCATTTCGCGGGCGACATCGAGCGCTCCGTCGCACTCAGCTGTCGCAAGGCGCGACGCGGTCGACTCTTCGGGATGCACCCCCCAGCCACAGATCACATCATCTGAGCGTCGGCATCCCGGATCGGTCTCGGGGCAGATCTTCACGCATGAAAAACAGCGGATACTC
>CAYFTY010000138.1:0-8269 GCA_964346045.1 uncultured Bradymonadales bacterium
GTTCAGCGGCGCGAATCGCTGCGTGCCGTTGGCTCCGCCTCCGCGACCGTCAGTCTTGCGGTAGGTTCCAGCGGCGTGCCACGCCATCCGCACAAAGAATGGACCGTAGTGTCCGTAATCGGCCGGCCACCACTCTTTCGAGTCGGTCATCACCTCGGCGATGTCTTCTTTCAGGGCTGCGTAGTCGAGTTTCGAGAACTCTTCTTTGTAACTGAATTCCTCGCCCATCGGGTCGACCGAAGCGGTATTCTGCGAGAGTATTTTGAGGTTGAGCTGATTCGGCCACCAATGTTGGTTCGAGAACGAACCACCGGCTTTCTCGCGCGATGGGCCGTGCATGACAGGGCATCTTGCATTCTCTTCGGACATGTTGTCTCCGTTCTATCGGGGTTGTGGTTGTGTCGTAATCGAGTGTCGTATAACAAGGATCCGACTCGCTTGGAAATGGACCCGCTCGGTTTTAACCATGCGCATCGTGACGGCATCAGGCCCATACCTCAAAGACATTCTTATTATGTTTCGAATAACTTGAAGTAATATTGTGTTCTACGAGGCGACTCGCCGCTCAAGGAACTCAGATGACCCCAACTCTGCGTCAGATGGAATACCTGGTTGCCCTCGCCGAGACCGGCCAATTCGTCGAAGCCGCACGGCGCTCTTCGGTCAGCCAGCCCGCACTCAGCAAACAGGTGCGCGAGGTCGAGGATGCCCTCGGAGTCGAACTCTTCGAACGAGCGCGGCCACACGTGCTCTTGACCGACGCCGGTGAAGACATCGTCGAACGAGCACGTCGGATTCTCTCGAGCACCCGCGAGCTGATCAACGCGGCTAAACTCTACGGGGGTCAGCCTACGGGTACATTGAAACTGGGAGTGATCCCCACGATTGCACCCTACGGCCTGCCCGGCTTGCTCTCGAAGGTGCGCGAGAATTTTCCTGACGTTGCCTTCGAAATTCAAGAATTGCAGACCGATACGCTGCTCGAACGTCTACGCTCGGGCTCGATTGATCTCGGACTCCTCGCGCAACCCTTCGAAAATCAGGGGCTATCCGGGCCCGATCTGGTCTTCGAGCCTTTCGTATTCGTGGCGCCAGCCGACCATCCATTGAGTGTGCACGAGTCGATCAAACCCCATGAGATCGCCGGAGCGAGTCTTCTCTTGATGGAAGACGGACACTGTCTTCGGGACCAGGCTCGCGATGTCTGCGCTCTCGCCGGGGCGCCGCCTGGGACCACCGTGACGGCCGCGAGTGTGACGACGCTCGTGCGTATGGTCGAAAGTGGGCTCGGAGCCACGCTCTTGCCGGCAAGCGCACTGAGTACCGAGGTTCGAGATGACCACGGGTTGGTCGCACGTAGCTTTGGCGATGCGAGGCCCGGTCGCACGATTACGTTGCAGTGGCGAACCACATCGGCCAATTCCGCATGGTTTCTCGAGTTGGGTGATGTCCTCCAGGACCACTATCTGACGCTGAACCGGTCGATCCCCGAAATCGCCGGTGGGCGCCCGCAGATCACAGCGGTGGATGATTGAGGGCAAAAAGAAAGCCGGCACGTACATGCCGGCTTGACGTGGGGGAGAAGACTCCCTCAGTTCGTGCGTCCTGACTTCGACGGACGGGTTCGTCTCGGCTTGGAGTTTCGTCCTCTGCGCCCGCGACCTCTTCGCCCGTTTCGATTGGATTTCTTCTTTCCGTTTTTCGAAGAGCTGCCGCCTTCGTTTCGAGTCGGGTAGCCGTGGTCTTCGACCGCATCGATCGATTCACCAATCAGCTTTTCGATATCCGAGAGATACTCGCGCTCGCTGGCATCGCAAAAGGCGATGGCGGTACCGCGTCGACCTGCGCGCCCGGTGCGTCCGATGCGGTGCACGTAGACTTCGGGCTCATTCGGGAGATCGAAGTTGAAGACGTGAGTCACGTCGTCGACGTCGATGCCGCGTGCGGCTACGTCGGTTCCGACCAACAGTCGAATGGTTCCTTCTTTAAGGGCCTTCAGGGCACGCTGCCGCGCGTTTTGCGACTTGTTGCCGTGAATGGCGAGCGAGGTGACGCCGGCCTTGTTCAGACGTTTCGTCAGGCGATTCGCTCCATGTTTGGTGCGAGTGAAGACGATCCCGCACTGCACGTCCTCGTCCTTGACGAGATCCAGAATCAGCTTTTTCTTCGAGCGCTTGGCCACGAGATAGACCGATTGATCGATCTTCTCGACCGTCGGAGTTTCTGGGGCGATGTCCACGCTCACTGGATTGTGCAGAAAAGACTTCGAAAGATTGACGATACTCTTCGGCAAGGTGGCCGAGAGGAGCAGATTCTGTCGCTTGTTCGGAAGCTTCTTCAACACCTTCTTGATGTCGTTGATGAAGCCCATGTCGAGCATTCTGTCAGCTTCGTCGAGGACAAAGAACTCGACGTTCGAGAGGTCGACGTGTCCGCGACCCATCAGGTCGAGCAGTCGTCCCGGTGTAGCGACGACCCAGTCGACGCCTTTTTCGAGTTCTTTGATCTGAGGCTTGTCGCTGACGCCGCCGTAGATGGTGACGCCGTGCAATTCGAGGTGTTTTCCATACTTGCGAAAGCTATCGGCCACCTGAATGGCAAGCTCACGCGTGGGGCAGAGTACGAGCGAGCGAATCTCGGGGTACTCCGGCAGGTTTTCGTCGAGTTTCTGAAGCACCGGGAGCGCGAATGCCGCGGTCTTTCCGGTACCGGTCTGAGCGCAACCGAGCAGATCGCGGCCCTCGAGGAGCGGCGGAATCGATTGAGCTTGAATAGGGGTGGGCTTGCGGTAATTAGCAGCGTCTATCGCGCGCTGGAGCGGCTCGATGAGGTCGAGCTCCTTGAAGTTGTTCAAAACTATCCATGAGTGTGAGCGCCGCAACATCGCGCCGCTCTTGGTCGCGCCAGATGTAGCAGAGATCGGGTCGCCTGTCGAATACAAGGCATGGGAAGGGTGTCACGAATGTTTACAACATGGTGCTCGAAGGCTACGAGCTGCCCGAACTCGGTGTTCGGCCACAGCGCTCGGCGAGTACGCCGGTACTCAGGTTTTATGGCGGCGCCAGCCAACATAGCCATAGATCCCCAGATTCAACACAACGACAATCGTGCCGAGGACCATCGCCAGCGTTTCGGTGTAATGGGCCGGATAGATGACCGGGAGCAGATATTCTTCGATGAAGCCGCCCTCGTATCCACTCGAACCCGCGAGCCGGCGAAAGCGATTTTCGAGGGGTGTCAGCGGGCAAACCCATCCGATGAATTCGATCGCTGCACCGTAGGCGACACAGGGGAGATGCAAGAAGACGACGCGTGGCCACTTCAGGGCTAAGAATCCACCGAAGAGTACGAAGAGGATGAATGCAAAGTGGACGACGAGAACAGTATCTGCGGCGAATCGGTAGAGCATGGCGACCTCAACCCGAAAGCGCCTCGGATGCGTAGAGGGCCTGGCAGAGCGCGATTGCGCGTGGGCTGCGGATGCGCCAGTCCATAAAGTTCTGTGCGTAGCCAAAGGTCAGTCCTTCGACAGGATCACACCAGCCCAGTGCGCCGCCCATGCCGGCATGCCCGAACGATTCGATATTCGGGCTGAAGAGATGAAGCTCTTCTTTGAGAAATCCCTGTGACCAACCGACCGGCTTTTGCAAAACCTCGTCGTGCTCGGACCAACCCTGTCGGGGGTGTAGCGGACCAAGACTATCTTGCGAAAAATAGCGAACGCCATCGTGCTCACCACCCTGAGCGAAAGGCAGATAGGCACGCGCAATCCCGCGCGCGCTCGCCGTCGCCGAACCCCAGGCGAGGTTGGCGTATCGAATGGGCGGCCGATTGTAGACGGTGACGTCATTTCCGGGCACGGCCGGGTTCGTCAGTGCCTTGCGCATGGTCGAGTCGCGGCTCAAGAACGCCTTCGCGACGTGCGATTCGACCGTTCCTCTTCGAAAGATGGCTGATGAGAGCATGTTTGCGACGCGTCTCGGAGTCGACGTCGCGTAGAGTTCAGCCGTGCGATCGTCGAGACTCTCGGGGGCACCCAGCCAGACGTCCGAATCGAGCGGTTCGAGAAGCTCACGCCGCAGAAATTCGTCCATCGGCTCGTTCGCGATGCGCTCGAAAAGCTCGTTTGCATAGAGCCCAAATGTAATCGCATGGTAGCCCTGACCTTCTCCTGGCTGCCAGACCGGGCGCTCGCGTTCGAGGACATCGACGAGAAACTCGCGGCGTGAAGGGTCTACGCAATCGTCGAGAGTAATCTGGGTCGTCAGGTAGGGGAGGCCACCGCGGTGATTCAGCAGCGTGGCGACGGTGATGTCTTCTTTTCCGTTTTTGCCGAAACCAGGCCAGTAGCCGGACACAGGTGCATCCCACTCCAAAAGCCCGCGGTCTGCGAGCATATGAAAGGCCATGGCTGCAAAGCCTTTTGTGACCGAAAAGACGACAATCCGCGTCTTATCCACCCATGGAATTTGCAGATTACGGTCCGCCTGCCCGCCCCAGAGATCGACCACGCATTCGCCATCTCGATAGACGCAGACGCTTGCTCCGACTTCTTCTCCAGATGCGAGGCTCTCGGCGAAGGTAGTGGCGATGCTCTCATAACCGCTGGCGAATCCGCCGCTGGCGGGTTGAGGTGCGGGCTCATCGAATGACTGCATGTTGATCTCTCCAGAGTACGACTCCTGCTGCATACCGAGACTACGGCTTCTCGTCTATAGAAGGACACAGAGATCGTCCGGGGATGCGCGCGCTGCGCCGGGGGCGTATAGTGCGTCGGCCGTCGCCTAATGCGTTGACCGTCGCCGGAGCCATCATGAAACGATTCAATCTCGCGTCCTCCGTCGTTTTCGCGATCGCAGCCGCGATGCTGATGGTGGGCTGCGAAAAAACCAAGCCTGTCTCGAAAGGCTCGTGCACGTTCGAATCTGTCGGGGAGGGCAAAAAGATGGTCGCCTGCCGGGACTCCATCGATGACTCCGAACTCGAGTGGCTCTCGAAGACACAGACATTCGGGACCATTACCTCGTTGCAGATCGATGCGGTGAAGGTCACCGACGATGGCCTTGCTCATCTGGCAGCATTGAAGGATCTCGAGCATCTCACACTCTGGGCCCGCGGACAGGGCATCACCGATGAAGGGATGGAGCATATCGGCAAGCTCACCTGGCTCGATGAATTGAATCTCAGTGGTCCCTATATCACGGACGAGGGCGTCGCCAGGCTGGCGCCGCTCGAATCGCTCGAGGGCCTCTGGCTGGTCGGGGTCGATTTCACAGGCCAGGGCGTGGCAGCGCTCAACAAAATGAATCAGATCGAAGAGCTGGGGTTGAGCAGCCGGAGCGAGATCAACGACGATACAGTCCGTAACCTGCCCGACGCCCCAGATCTGCGCGAACTCGATATCTCGGATCTGTCGTACACCAGGGTGACGAATGAATCGCTGGAAATGCTCGAAAAATATCCAAAGCTCGAAGAGCTGACGATTTCGGGCGAGTTTGACGATGAGGGCATGCGACACCTCGCCCGGCTGAAGTCCCTCGAGAAACTCAATCTCTCGAGCCCCAAAATCACGGGAGAGGGCGTGGTTCATTTGAATGCGCTGCCAGCCTTGGAGGGCCTATCACTCGATGGCGAAGAGCTTTCTCTCGAACATTTGAAAACATTCGAGCCGCAGTCTCGCATGCTCTACCTTTCGCTCATCCCTCGGGGCCTGGATGCTGAGGTTGCGGCACATCTGGTCGAGGTCGCTCCTTCACTCGAAGAGCTCTATATTCCACTGGGGCAGGAGCAACTTTCAAAGGAATTCCTCGACGCTCTTACCGGCTTCGAACACCTGAAATTACTGAATATGGCGTACAGCGAGATCGCCGACCCGCAGATGATCTTTCTGCGAGCATTCGAGCATCTCGAGATCCTGAATCTCTCGGGCGCGGTCAGTGACGATGCCTTGCCTTCGCTGGCACGAATCGATTCACTCCAGGAGTTGCATCTCGCCGATGGCGATCTGAGCGAGGATGGAATCAAAGAACTCGCCAAGACGCTTCCCGACTGCAAGATCACCGTGCGCTGACCGAAACGGCGACCGAGAGAGTCGCGTCGAAGCGACGAAGCGCTGACTCCGCAAATCTTTCGCGAATCGTCACAATCGGTTATCGATACTCCAGTCGTTGCACTGGATACAACACCGTGAAGAGGAGCACCTGTTGAAGACAATCGTCGCCCAGCTCTCGGTACTTCTCGATAATCGTGAAATACGTCAGAACCTGCCGCTCCTCTTCAAATTTGTCGCGCTTCTGGCAGGTGTGATTCTGGTTTTTACGATCGGATTTAAGGCCATCATGCTCTACGAGGGGCGTGATTACACGTGGGTCACCGGGTTTTACTGGACTCTCACCGTGATGAGCACGCTGGGGTTTGGCGACATCACCTTCCTGTCGGATCTGGGACGGGCGTTCAGCGTCCTTGTGTTGCTCACCGGCATCGTGATGCTGCTCATCGTGTTGCCCTTTGCGTTCATTCGTTTCTTTTATGCGCCGTGGCTCGAGGCGCAGATCAAGTCGCGGGTGCCGCGCGAGCTCGACGAAGATACCGATAATCATGTGATCATCTGCGCCGATAATGTGGTTTCGTCGGGGCTCATCGACTACCTGGTTTCGGCCGAGATCGAGTACGTGCTCCTCGAGCCCGATCCGCAAAAAGCTACCCATCTGTTTCAAGATGGGATCCACGTGATGGTCGGAGACATCGATCTTCGTCGCACGTACGAACTCGCCCGTGCGAGTCAGGCTCGCATGGTGGTGGCAAATCTAGATGACGTAGTGAATACCAATATTACTCTGACGGTTCGTTCGGCGGCGCCAGAGGTCAAGATTGCGGCGATTGCCGAAGACGAGGATGCCATCGACGTGCTCGAGCTGAGCGGTGTCGACCATGTCCTGCCCATCAAGCGCTGGCTCGGTGAGCAGCTCGCCAATCGAGCGAATTCTGACGAGCTCGGTCTGCACCCCATCGGCGAGTACGAGTCGTTACGCATTGCCGAACTGCCTGTGCTGGGAACACCCCTCGTCGGGAAGACCGTGCGCGAAACGAGGCTCAGACAGGATACCGGTGTGAGCATCATCGGCATCTGGGTCCGGGGTAAATTCGAGTCGGCCGCGCCCGATATGAAGATCACGAGCTCGTGTGTTCCGGTGGTGATGGGGACGGAAGAACAGCTTGCGCAGCTCGATGACCTCTTTGAAGAACCCGAAGACGACACGGTGCACCCGGTGCTGGTCATCGGAGGTGGAAAGGTCGGCGAAGCGGCGCTCCGGGCGCTCGAGCAAAAGGAAATCCCGGCGAATTTGCTCGAGAAGAATCCGGCTCGTGGCGTGCATTTAGAAAGTCTCTGCTACGAGACCGTCGTGGGCGATGCTTCGGCCTATCACCTGCTCAAGGCTGCTGGCATCGAAGACGCACCCACGGTGCTGCTGACTACCAATGATGACGCGATGAACATCTATTTGAGCTCGTATTGCCGGCAGCTCAACCCCGATGTTCGTATCGTGAGCCGGTTGGCCAGCGAGCGAAACCTCGACGCAATCCATCGTGCCGGAGCAGATTTCGTGTTGAGTTATGCGACGCTCGCGGTGAACGCCATCGCCTCGGTTCTGCACGGCCGATCGCTGACGGTGCTTGGAGAAGGTGTCGACCTCTTCCCATTCCAGGTGACACCGACCTTGAATATGGTGAGCCTGGCCGAAAGTGGCATCGGAGCGCGAACGGGCATGAGCGTGGTTGCCATTCGCCATGGCGCCGAGACCATCACTCGATTTACCCCAAGCTTTCGATTCGAGCCGGGTATGGAGTTATTGCTGATCGGTTCGACCAGTCAGTTCGAAGAGCTCCATCATCTCTATCCCTGATGCCTTCTACATTCCAGCCGGGTTTTCAATCGTTTTTCTCGAGCGTTTCTTCGTCGAGTCTCTCGGCTTGTTTGCGGGTCTCGGATGAGCCGTGTCGCAACTCGCTTGCATAAGCAACAGGCTTGTATTAATTATCGGATTTCAACTCATGTGCAAGCTGATCGCATTTGGGTTTCATCCAGCCTGTCGCCACGCGCCGCATTTTTTTTGGAGAGAGAATGAGCACGCACCAATCCGACCACAAAGATCATATTCGAGACCGCGTCGACCACATGCGCTGGCGAGCTGACCATCAGTCCTGGAGGGCCGAGCACAGCCGACTGCGGGCGGCACTGAGACGGGTCGAAGCCGAACTTCATGACCAC
>CAYFTY010000139.1:0-8261 GCA_964346045.1 uncultured Bradymonadales bacterium
TCCGGGCCCACCCCATACGGTCGCGGCCGGGCCCGCCACCCGCTCGGGGACCGCGGGCGCCACCGGCGGGGCAACCTGTGAGGTGTACGACGAATACGGAAATCTCATTCCCGATGTGATGCCCGAGCTATCGGTGCTGCCGCAGGGCGGCGGCGTGCAGGTGCAGGGCCTCATGGCGACCATCACCACTTCCGGTCTCTATGAGGTCGGCTGCCGCGTCGATAGTGCGACCCACGAGCAGAGTCATTTCGTCGAGGTCGTACCAGGCGCGCCGGCTTCGCTTGCGATTTCGCCGCAGCCCAATCAGATGGTCTACGCGCTCGGGCAGGTCATCGGAGTCGCGGTGACCGTCACCGATATGTACGGAAACGAGATTCCGGATGCGAGTTTTACCACGACTTCCACCGGCATGCCGGAGAGTTTTGGCAGCGGCCGATTTCGGTACAACGTCGAGGGAACCTACACGATCACGGTGACCGTCGACGAAATGACCGCCAACGGAATGACTCTCGACCAGAGTATCCAGGTCACCATCAACTCGGACGGACCCTCGATCGCATGCGACGATCCGTTTGACGGCGAGATGGTGGACATCGCCCCGGGTTCACAAATCGCCTTCACCGGATCCGTCGCCGATGCAAACGGGGTGAGCAGCGTGTTGGTCAACGGAAGCGCGGTCACGGTCCAGAGTGATGGCTCGTTTTCGCAGAATTTGACTGCCCGCTACGGCATCAACTTCATCGAGCTCATTGCGACCGATTCGTTCAACGAAGAGAATAGCCGAACCTGCGCCTTCCTCGTCTCCAACAACTATCGGAGGCCAACGCGGCTTCTCAATAACTCGGTTGCGCTCAAGCTCAAGCAAGCTGCCATCGACGATGGGTCTCCCTCTGGAGCCATCGACAGCCTGAACGATATTTTGCACCGTGTGCTCAACAGCGCCGGGCTGGTCACTGCCATCGATAGCGCGCTGAGTGCTGCAAACCCGATCAAGCCTAGTTCGTGTGACCAGGAGCTCTGTCCGTGCTTTGGAGGATGCTGCTTCTGCGCACTCCGCTCCGAAGTCGAGTATCGCCGTCTGAGTGTGAACGGTCCCAACAGCTCTTCTCTCGACCTCGTCCCGGGTGGTCTCCGAGCCAACGCGATTCTGCGTAATTTCGATGTGACGGTCTTCGTCGACAGCAGTCTCGGCGATACCGAGGTGACCGCCGATATCGATGAGGCTGAGATCGACATTACTTTCGACATCGACCTGCAGAATGGACGGCCGAGTGCATCGGTGCGTTCGGTGAATACGGTGCGAGTCGGTAATATCGACCTCTCGTGCCCCGGGTTTTTCTCAGGCCTTCTCTGCAATGTCGTCGAGTTTCTTTTCGAGGGTAGCGTTCGAAATCTCCTCGAAGACACTCTGCGGGACTTTGTTCAGAATAACTTCAATCAGGTGTTAGACGGGCTCTTTTCGGGGCTCGATATCGCTTCGCTGGGTTCGAGCTTTACCGTCCCGCGGCTCGACTCTTCAGGTAGTGTGACGCTGAATTTCAATGTCGGCTTCTCGTCGCTTCAGGCTCTCTCCAGGCGTCTCTTGTTCGGCATCGGCACGAGCTTTACGCCCTCGCAAACTCGCAGGTCGACCCGCTCGCTTGGATTCGCTAATCCGAGTGGCGGCATCTTCATCAATCCGAGTGTCTCTGGCACCACGGGAGTCGGCGTCCACGTCGGAGTGTTGAACTCGGCGCTCCACGCTCTCTGGAAGGGCGGGTTCTTTGACGCGACCATCGACGCATCGACGCTGGGTGGTAGTTTCCCGGCCGGTGCGGAAGTCACGCTTTCGACCAACCTGCCGCCGGTGCTCGAAAACCTGTCGAATCGGGATGTGAAGCTCATGCTCGGCGCGATGCAGGCTGAGATTGTATATCCGGGGATCTTCGACGATGGAGTCAATGTGACCCTCGGCGCGACGGCGACGACACGTGCGCAGATTTCAGGCGACGAACTCAGCTTCTCGAGCATCAACATCACGGAGCTTGTCTTCTCGACGCCCGACGTATCGCTCGGGGCTTCGACGCGTGCGGTGATCGAGAATTTCCTGACCTCGCTTCTTCAGACAATCATGGATTCGTCGCTGAATAACGCGCTGCCGGCTCTGCCCATCCCGGGCTTCGAGATCCCGGCTTCGCTCGGTGCCTACGGACTTCCGGTGGGCTCGGATCTCAGTATCACGAACCCGTCGCTCGATACGACGACTCGACATTATATCCTCGACGGTAACTTTGGTGTGAGATGAGCATGATGAACCTACGTTGGACCTCAATCGTTGCAGTTCTCGCAGTCGCGCTCCCGGCGTGTGCCGGCGATGATACCGTCGACATGGTGAACAACTCCTCCGAGCCCGATATGGTGATGGAGGACGCCGGTATCACGGATCCGGACGTTCGAACGCAGCCCGATGTTCGCACCGGCCCATTCCCACGCTTCGTCGGGATCAACATGGAGCCCGGCCGCCCCGTTTACGCGACAGGAGCCGCGCTACTTGCCAACGTGCAGGTCTTCGACGTGGAGGGCGAGCCGACCGATGAGCTTCTCTACGAGGTGAGTGTCGAACCCGAAACGGCTGCGACGCAGAACGACTCGGGCCGTTGGGTTCTGGAAGAAGAAGGATCGGTTACCTTCACTGCATGCGCAGTCAAAGAGGGCGTCGAAGGCGAGGAAGTATGCGCATCTGATACGGTGGTGGTCGATAACGCCAGTCCGACCATCACGATCACGAAACCCGAGCCGGGGGCCGAACTCGACGCCGATGCCATGGGAATGATCGAAGTTGCCGGCCAGGTCACGGATACGCACGGAGAGCCGGCGCTCTTCATCAACGGCGAGCCGGTCGACCTCACCAATGATGGAACGTTTGCATCGACCGTCGAGCCGAGCTTTGGCATCAACCACATCGAATTTGCGGCCAGTGACGGCATCAACCCGGCGACCACCGAGCAGGCCGTGGATGTCATGTGGGCGTTTGGCTATCAGGCGCCGCCCGAATCTGCCCGGCCCGAGATCGATGCGACGAGCGGGCTCATTCTCTGGCTCGGCCAACGATTCGTGGACGACGGAGTGCCGCCGAGTGTGGGGATGGATGGCTCGCGGCTCACCCATGATCTCGCAGACATCATCGAGCTCGTGTTGCTCAATATCGACTTTCTTTCGCAGATCACCAATCCGGTCGTCGATACGTCGGGCTTTACGCTCAACGTCAATAATATCGATATCGGGAAGCCGACCGTGATCGCCGATATCACCGATGACGGCATCGAGATGTTCATCCAGATCCAGGACCTGATCGCGACCACTGAAGGGGGACTCTCGATCGAAGGCCAGAATCTCAATCTCGACGGCGACGTCACCGCAAACTTCTCGGCACTCGCAAGCCTCCAGGTGTCGAAGCCGTCGGCAGGCAATCCCGTCCAAGTTGAGGTGGGCACGGTCGCACTCGCCGTCGAAGAAGCGAACGCCAACTTTGCGTCCGCCGAAGCCAATGCCATCTTCGAACTCGCTCAGTCGGCGCTTCGTACGACACTCGAATCACTTCTGATCACGACGATCGAAGAGGCCTTTGTCAACGAATTGCCAGTCTTGATCTCTGACCTCTTGAACGGCCTCGATGGTGCATTGGCCGATCAATCACTCGACCTCGATATCGGACTCGGAACCCCGATCACGTTGAATTTCGATGGTGGCATTTCGGCGATCGAGACTGTGTTTCGAAATCGCCTGCAGGCCGACCTCGACTTGACCGGGAACGTCGATGTGATGCAGGCGTGGCCGGATTCGCGGGGTATTGCACTCCTCGAACCGATGCCTGTGGGCACTCCATTTTTCGAGTCGAGCCGCATTCAGCTCGGTGTGAAAACGTCGTTCGCAAACGGATTGATGCATACCCTCTGGAACGCGGGCCTGCTCGAACTCGACGTCACCGAACAATTGCCGATCACCGCAGAATCGGCTTTGATCTCCGCCAGGCTTCCACCGCTGATCCGTCCGCCGCTCGAAGGACAGACCGACGATTTCATCGTGCAGATTGGACAGCTCGAATTGACGCTCGCGCTTGCCGGGCGACAAGAGACACACGGCATTTACATCGAGACGGGTATCGATTTTGTCGTCGACAATAACGCGCTGACGGTGAATTTCGACGATATGCCCACCATCGAGACATGGCTCATCTCGACCAGCGAAGACGAGCCGCTCTTGACGGCTGATGTGCTGGAGTCGCTGCTCTTGATGCAGGTCTATCCCGAGCTTCTCTCGGCCCTCACAGACGGCCTCTCGATTCCGCTACCGCTGCCAGATCTCTCGGGTCTGGGCAACGTGGCTGCTCCGCTCGCCGCGTTCGAACTCACGCTATCGACTGTGCGCCCCGTAACGGTTCGCGAGGGCTACATCGTGCTCGACGCAGAATTGAATGGTCGCCTACCCTGACGGGGCAGAGCGTCGAGCATTCGGCTCGGCAGTTTTCAAAATGCTGGATTTCATGTAGTCCGCACAGCGTGACTGGTTCTCCATTCTGGTGTGTATCCCCGGAGCTATACATGCACATTCATATGACGAAGTATGAGGTCATCTCGATCCGAGAGCAGGTGCTCGAGGCCGAAGATGACGAAGATGCGGCCGAAGGATTCTGCGAAGAAGTCATCGGTTGTCTCGAAGACGCTGATATCGAAACGATCGAGTCACGCACTGGAGGGGATGCTGACGAGTTCATGCACGAGGTCTATGCCGACTGGGATCACGGGGACCCCATCGAGTTGCTCGACCTGCTCAATGAGGCATTGAGCGTGATTGACATCGAATTCACCTACGAGGACTTCGATGGCGAAGAAGAGGATTTCTCAGCGGGTGCTGAGCCGTGGGAAGAGGACGATCTCATCGACGAAGATGAATACGTGTACTGAGGTTCGCAATGGACCGGACCCGAAGCCCGGGGATACTCGGGCTTGATGTTTTGCCTGAAATATATAGTGTTGTTCCTACACGAAGGGTAGGGCAGAATGAACGAACAATTCAGAGGACGACGTGTATGACCGGATGTCGCAGGCTCGAATCGGGCGCGCCACATCGACGCATGGCCCAGGAGATAGGTGAGCGAAGTAGAGTATCGAGATCGACTCTTCGAACTTGCCGATTTGCTCTATGCTTCACAAACCAGCGCGGCTGCATGAGATGAGTGAAAGCCCCCAGACCGAAATATTCGAGACCGCAGACGGCTCGAAGACGCTGAGACACCTCGGTCTCGACGTGACCTATCGCTCGATTCATGGAGCGCGACAAGAAAGTCTCGCCGTCTTTGTCGATGGGACGTGGACCCCGGGGCAAAAACGACGAGTTCTCGAACTCGGTCTTGGTGCTGCAACGAACCTCGCTCTCACCATCGATCACGCTCGTGAACACGATTACGAACTCGAATATATCGTCTTCGAAAAAGCGCCCGTGCTCGAGTCTCCGGTCGAAGCATCGGCAGAAGCCGTCAGCATCGTGTCGGAATTGCTCGCTTCGCAGGGGAATCTGCGAACCTATCGCGACCGCGGGATGTGCGTCGAGGTACTCGTCGATACGTGGGGAAGCCGTGAGCTCGAGGGAGCGTTTGACTCGGTCTACTTCGACCCGTTTGGGCCGTCGGTCGACACCGAGGCATGGACCCGCGGAGCTTTCGAGTTCGCCGCGAAACACATGAAAGAAAGCGCATTGCTCGGTACCTACAGCGCAGCCACCGCCATCAAGAGGGCAATGGTCGCAGCCGGGTTATTCGTCGCCAGCGCACCCGGGCCCGGCCGCAAGCGCGAGATCACGTTTGCGTCGCTGTCGCAGGCAGCACTGGCGCGCTACGAATTGCTGGATAGTGAGAAGTACCGATGAGTCGATACGTGGTCATCGGTGGCGGGATCGCAGGGGCGGCGCTCGTGCGGGCGCTCGCCGATGAAGGTCACTCTGTCGTGCTTGTTGAACGCGATGCGATCGGTGCTTATGCGCCCCCTGCTGCGCTCTTGCACGCCGTCCCGGGTCGATCATTCGACCGAGAGCCGATCGAGTGGAGCGCTTTCGAGCGAGCCATACAATGGATGCGTTCGAGTGATACACCGATGGTCGAATCTACGATGGTCCGGCCGCTATCAGGCCGTGGCGGTGAACGATTGCGGGCGAGCTACGAGCGCGTGAGGAGCAGCTTTCCATCGTGGTTCGAGCATGCGCTCTTTTCGGACCGGATCGAATATTCGCCCGCTTTTTCGGTGGATATGCGGGCTCTCGCTCGAGAGTGGTGCTCGGGGGCCGAGGTCCAGAAGGCCGAAGCTCTCGCGGCATCCAGGAATCGAGTCCAGACCGATGCAGGTGCCATCGAATGCGACGCTGTCTTCGTGGCGACGGGAGTTCGCGAATGGGGCGACCTGCCATCGATGCGAGTTTACGAGGGCGACCTCTTGATGTCTTCGTCCTGGACGCCTGCTCGTATGGTATCGGGCGGTGGCCATGCGGCACCTTTACCCGATGGCGGTGTCTCTGTCGGCGCGACGGTCTACGAGGCCAGCGAAGATGTCGACGTCGAAGAACAGATCGAGCGATTACTCGAACGCGTGCGAGCTCATCTGCCAGATCTGCCCTCTCGAACGAATTTTGAGGTCTGGCACGGTGCTCGAGCGACGGTGGCCGATCGGTTCCCGATTTGCGGGGAGACCCGGCCCGGGGTTTTTGTCGTGAACTCGCTGGGCTCGCGCGGCCTCTATTGGGCGCCGTATCTGGCCGAGATTGCGGTTTCGTGGCTCCAGGGAGACGCGCCGCCCGAGCGACTTTCGATTCATCGTTTGGATGGAGAGTCTTCGAGCCAGGGCGCCGGGTCGAGCGACTCGACCAGATAATCGACGCAAGCGCGCACTTTGGCCGAAAGGTGCCGACTGTGGGGATAGATGGCCCAGATCGCGCGCGTCCCCATCGACCAATCCTCGAGGACGCGGACCAGCCGGCCTTCGGCGACATCCCGGGTGCAGATGAAGTCGGGCAAGATCGCCAGTCCGACGCCTCTCACGGCTGCGTCTCGCAATACGTTTCCGTTATTGGCCTTGATCCGCCCCGTGATCGGCACCGATACATCTTGTCCGCTCGGCGAAATTAGCCGCCAGTTCGTGCCCGATGCTTGGTAGGTGTACTGCATGCACATGTGGTCACTAAGGTCATGTGCCTTCTGCGGCCGCCCATGTTTTGCGAGGTACTCGGGAGATGCGACGACCATGAGTTCGGCCGGTGCCAGTTTGCGCGCCATGAAGCTGGAATCTCTGAGGTTGGCGATACGGACGGCGAGGTCGAATCCCTCGTCGATGAGATCGACGTTTCGGTCCGAGAGTTCGAGATCGAGAGAGAGTTCTTCGTGGTCGCAGAGAAAATCGTTCAAGACCGGCGAGAGGTATTCGAGCCCAAAGCTCATCGGGGCCGAGATACGAAGGGTCCCGCGAGGTCTCGTGTTGAGCTGCATCACCGATCGCTCGGCTTCGTCGATGTCTTCGACGATTCGTTTCGCACGGTCGAAGAATGCGGCACCCGCATCGGTCAGGTGCAACTGGCGTGTCGTGCGGTTGATGAGCCGAACGCCGAGTCGATCTTCGAGCCGACTGATCTGCTTGCTGACAAACGACTTCGATACACCCAGCGAATCAGCCGCGTCGGTGAAGCTCTCGTGCTCGATCACCTCGACGAAAACTTCCAATTCGGGAATCCGGCTCATTGTTTTTGTCTCGAAACGATGATTTGAAAAAAGATGCCCTAATCATTCAGTAGAAACGACCTACTTTACAAGTCGAAGATTTGATCAAAGACGAGGTGAGAGATGATTCAGATTCGGAGAGCAGAAAATCGTGGCCGCACCAGCGTGGGCTGGCTCGATAGCCGCCATACCTTTTCGTTCGGCCATTATTACGATCCCGATTTCGTGGGATTTCGAAGCCTTCGCGTCATCAACGACGATCGCGTCAAACCGGGCGCTGGGTTCGGTGATCACGCGCACGAGAATATGGAGATTGTCTCGTACGTCGTCGAGGGTGCGCTCGAGCACAAGGACAGCCTGGGTACAGGCAGCGTCATTCGCCCCGGCGACGTTCAGAGAATGAGCGCTGGTACGGGCATTCGACACAGCGAGTTCAATGCGTCTGATGATGAGCCGGTGCGTTTCCTGCAGATCTGGATTCCGCCCGCGGAGGTCGGGCTCGAGCCCTCGTACGAACAGAAGA
>CAYFTY010000140.1:0-8243 GCA_964346045.1 uncultured Bradymonadales bacterium
CACAGCCATCGCACGGCACACTCACGAACGACGGCTCGAGCCTCAGCTACCCGCCCGATGCGGACTACAACGGCGCGGACTCGTTCTCTTACACCATCCAGGACCCTGCCGGTGAATCGAGTACCGCAACGGTCAATTTGACGATTCTACCGGTCAATGACGACCCGGTGGCTGTCGACGATGCAGGCTCGGTCGACGAGGATGGATCGGTGAGCATCGACGCGTTGACCAACGATTCGGATGTCGACGGGGACACCCTCAGTTTGAGCGCTGTGTCGACCCCGGCCTCGGGAACGGCGAGTATCTCGGGCACCGATGTCGTCTATCAGCCGAATCCAGATTTCAACGGCAACGATTCGTTCACCTACACCGTGAGCGACGGCAATGGAGGCTCGGCCACCGCGACCGTCGATGTGCAGGTGAATCCCCTTCCGGATCCTCCGACCGCCGCCGATGACAGCACTACGACGGACGAGGATGCCGCGGTCGTCATTTCGGCACTCGCCAACGATTCGGATCCCGATGGCGACACGATTACGATCACTTCGACAACCTCGCCAACAGATGGCTCGATTTCGGACGACGGAACCGAAATCACCTACACCCCGGATCCGAATTTCAACGGTCGCGACACGTTCACCTACACGATCAGCGACGGAAACGGTGGGACCTCTACAGCAACGGTCACCGTGGTCGTGAATGCCGTCAACGACACTCCCGATGCCGTTGATGACATGGCGACGACGTCCGAAGACACGAGCGTGACCATCCAGGTGCTGAATAACGACGGCGACGTCGATGGCGACACCCTGAGCGTCACCGCGGTCACGACGCCTTCCAACGGCACGGCGACAATCACTTCGCAGGGTGTGACCTATGTACCAGCGCCCGACTACAATGGAACCGATTCCTTCGACTACACCGTCAACGATCCAGACGGAGCCGCGGATACGGCGACGGTCATGGTGACCGTGACTCCCGTCGACGACGCCCCGGAGTTCGTTCCACCGACACCGGCTGACAACGCAACGCTCACAGCCGACGAAGGTGCTTCGACGACCTTCACGCTCGCAGCGAGCGATCCCGATGGACAGACGCTGACCTACGACGTGACGCCTCTACCGGGCATGGCCACGATCGATTCGAGCACCGGCGTCTTCGATTACACGCCCGAGTGGCAGGACGCCGGCACCTACATGCTCGCGCTGACGGCAACCGACGGCACACTGACCGCTTCGCGTAACATCGAGCTCGTCGTGACCTTCATCGACTCCGACATGGATGGATTGCCCGACACCTTCGAAACGAACGCCGGGCTCGCCACCGATTCGCAGGATTCGGACGACGACAATATCTCGGACTTCGACGAGGTCGTGGACCCATTTGCGCCCGCAGACACCGACCAGGACATGACGATCGACGCGCTCGATGACGACAGTGACGGCGACGGCCTGCCGGACTCGCTCGAGGCAGGCGACGACGATCTGACGACTCCTCCGGTCGACACCGACGGCGACGGAGTCGCCGACTTCCGTGACACCGACAGCGATCAAGACGGCGTCGACGACGACACCGACAACTGCCCCTACGTCGAAAACAACATGCAGACGGACACCGATGGAGACGGAGACGGCGATGCCTGCGAAGACGACACCGACGGCGACGGAATTCCCGACGCCATCGAGGTCGCCAATGGGCTCGATCCCAATTCGCCCGACTCGGACGGCGACAACATCGCCGACGGTACCGAGTTCGGAGAAAACCTGCAGGATCCCATCGACACCGATGAAGACGGCGAGATCGACGCGCTGGATACCGACTCCGACATGGACGGTCTGCCCGACGTGCTCGAAGCCGGCGACGATGACCTCTCCACCGATCCCATCGACAGCGACGGAGATGGTGAAGCAGACTTCCGAGATAGCGACAGCGACGATGACGGAGTCCCCGACGATGCCGACAACTGCCGTATCGTTCCCAATAGCGGGCAGCTCGACACCGATCAGAATGGAGAAGGTGATGCCTGCGACGACGACCTCGACGGAGACGGAATCGCCAATGCCGAAGACAACTGCCCGATGGTGTCGAACGGGTCCCAGGAGGATCTCGACGGCGACGGTGATGGTGATGCCTGTGACTCCGACCGTGACGGCGACGAGGTCGAAGACGACGACGACAACTGCCCCGATGAGCCGAATCCCGAACAACAGGATGCCGACGGCGACGGTACCGGTGACGCCTGCGATGACACCGAGGTCATGGATTCGGATGGCGATAGTGTACCCGACGACGAAGACAATTGTGTCGACGTCGAGAACGAAACCCAGGCCGACGTCGATGGCGACGGAATCGGAGACGCATGCGACGAGGACCCCGATGTGATGGATCCGGCGAGCCCGAGCGCGGGCAAAGACCAGGACTCTGGCTGTGGCTGCAGTTCGAGCGCGCGTCCTGCATCGCAGGCAACATTCGCCCTGCTGGTGTTCATTGCGCTCGTGGGTATGCGCTCGAGGTCCAGGAGGCGACGAGCCTCGGCCTAGTCTCGAGCCAGCCTCTTTCGAGGTCCATCCCTCGACTATCCGCATCGTACGTTCGTCGGTTATCGGAGCCCGACTCTGCTGGACTTTCCATTTTGTGGGCTGCCGTAAACGTACCGGACATGGTAGTGTTTGCTCGACGCGAGGAGCCGCAGCCGCACGAACATGTCGCGCCAGAGCCTCGATACTCTTGGCTACCTCTGGCTAAACTCCCTGATACACACTTCGGCGTCGACGACGCAGGCGGCAATGCACCGTTGTCGCGTCGAAAAGTGCATCCCGAAGATCTACGACGGCAAAGGTTTCACCAGCAATGAAGGAGACAATGCCGCTGACAGACCACTTCTTCGAAGCGGTGATCGACAACGCCTCGGTCGCGGGCTTCGACGGCTACTTCAAGAGATTGAGCAGGTCCTGGAGCGAGACCTTGGGCTGGTCGATCGAGACGTTGAAGTCGAGACCGATCATCGAATTCGTCCATCCCGACGATCGGGCTGCTGTCATGGAGGACCGCGCCCGGCTCAGGAAGGGCGAAGTCGTCACCGGAATTCAGAACCGCTACCGGTGCCAGGATGGGAGTTATCGGTGGCTCGAGTGGCGAGTTGTGGCAGACGTCGAGCGCGAGCTCATCTTCGGCGTCGCGCGCGACATCACCGAGAAGAAGCACAACCGGGTGCTTCTCGAAGAAGCGCGACGACGGGAAGAAAAACTGCAGCGACAGCTCGTCATCGCCGACCGGATGGCGACCGTCGGGACACTCGCCGCCGGTATGGCGCACGAGATTAACAACCCACTCGTCATGGTGACGACCAACGTTTCGCTCCTGCGCGAGGACTTAGCTCTACTGGCCGACAAATTTCCGGGTGTCATCCCCGATGATCTCCTGAAAGAATTCGATGAAATGGCGAGCGAGGCGCTGCTGGGGGCGCAGCGGATCGTGAAGATCGTGCGAGGACTGGGCACGTTCTCGGCGGCATGGCAGCAGCGGATCGAAACGCTTGAGCTCGTCCCAATCGTCGAGCACATCGTTCAGCTGACCCACGCCGAAATCCGCCATCGAGCGCGGCTCGTCGAGAACTACGGCGTCACGCCGCCGGTCGAAGCCGACGAGTCGGAGCTCGGCCAGGTGCTCCTGTATTCATCGTCAATGCTGCACAATCGATCCCGGCTGGTGACGTCGCTAATAACGTCATCTCCATCCGAACGTCGACCACGCCTGAAGGTTTCGCGGTTGTGGAGGTCGAGGATACGGGTGGTGGAATTGCGCCGGATGTGGTCGGGAAGATCTTCGATCCATTCTTTACGACCAAGCCGATTGGGGAAGGGACGGGGATCGGACTGTCGGTCTGTCATGCGGTAGTCGAGCGGATGGGCGGGACCATCGCCGTCGAGAGTGAGGCGGGGCAAGGGACGACGTTCCGGGGGCTTCTGCCGGGGCTGGCGGGCACCGAGGTGATGCAATCTCCGACCAAATGAATGTCGTCCCGGAGCGCGCGCGCGACCGCAGCCTTAGCTTTTCGAACATTGAGCGAGAGCTCCAGGCGTGCCATGTGGGCCAGCCCGTCGCCTGACCGCGTGACGGTTCGCCGCCTCCCGTTCTAATTCTGAACCCATTCAGGACCATAGATGTCCCTCGGGCTAACTTTTCTTCTCGTCGCGATCGCCCTCGTGGGTGGAGCCTGCATTACGACGATTGGTCCGGGGGGATTTTCGTTACCATCGCACTCTTCGTACTGCTCGACATCGGCCCGAGCACCGTCGCCGGCACGGCCAGCGCGACGTTTATCGCCACCGGTATTGTCGGTAGCCTCGCCTACTTACGCTCCGGGGAGCTTTCGGGGCCCGGAGTTCGCCGCTCGGCGGGCCTTTTGAGCCTGGCCAGCGTCGTCGGCGCTTTCGCTGTCGCGCAGCTCAATACGACCCTCGACAAAGACATCTTCGGGATGCTTCTGGGCGGATTCGTGCTGCTGACCGGGCTCATCATCGTGATTCGTCAGCGCATGGGGCTGACGACGGTTGAAGGATTCGACCTCGAGAGCACCCGGGGCGGCTTCGCGATGGTCGGGATTGGGCTTCTGGTTGGACTTCCAGGCGGGCTGCTCGGCGTTCGCGGACCCGTCCTCGCTGTACCCTTGTTGGTCGTGCTGGGCGTGCCTATGCTCAGCGGTGTGGCGCTCGCGCAGGTCCAGTCGATCTTTATCTCTGCCTTCGCCACCTTCGGCTACGCTCTGCAAGGCGCGATCGATTGGAAGCTTGCCATTCTGGTGGGCACACCGCTGCTGATCGGTACGGTCAGCGGTTGGTGGCTGGCGCGCAGGATCAATCCCGAGCGTCTCAAGCTAGTCCTCGCGCTCGTGCTGCTCGCGCTGGGCGCCTACCTGCTGCTCGGCGGCGGCACGCCCACCTGACCCCAATGTTTCGAACGTACCACCACGCTTTCCCCCCTGGAATTCCGAGGACCTGTGACCTCTGACTAGACCTATTCAAGAACTTCTTCGATAAATTCGGCCTCTCGTTTGTCATGGTGGCGAGCTACTTCGGCTCGGGCTCGATCTTCATCGCCAGCCAGGCAGGCGTCGAGTACGGCTACGTACTCATCTGGGCGGTCGTCGGCCCTGTGCTCCTGGGCTTTATGGCCCAGGACATGAGCGCACGGCTGGGCATCTTCGGCGACACGTTGATGTCGTTTATTCGGCGCAAGCTCGGCAAGAAGCTCGCCCTCGGGCTCGCGCTCTTCTTGTCAGTCGGCTGCATCGCATGGACTCTGGCCCTGACGGCCGCAGTTGGAATGAGCATCGAGGTCTTGAGCGACGGCGCGCTCACCTGGCAGCCGATCGCGGTCGTCACCGGCATCCTCGCGATCGTTACCGGTATCCTCGACTACAAGCATGTCGAAAAGGTCGTCACGACGATGATGTTTCTGCTGCTCGCCCTCTACCTGGTCGTAGCAGGCGCAAGCTCGCCAGACCTGGGGCAGATCGCGGCCGGGTTTGTGCCTCGGCTTCCAGATACCGGCGCACTGCTCCTGGGCGCCGGTATCTTCGGGACCACGGCGCTCTGGCCGAACTTCTTTCTCGAGTCGATCCTGGTGCGACGCAAAGGCTGGAACTCCGACAAGCACGTCAAGAGCATGCGCCTCGATCTGATGATCGGGTATGCAGTCGGCGGAGTCATCACGGTTGCAATCATTGTCGTCGCTGCTGCCGTCCTTCGCCCGGCAGACTACACCGAATTGTCGACCTTCGTCGCTCCCGGTGAGGCCCTGGCGACCGTACTCGGTCCGTGGGCCATGATCGCCTTTCTGCTCGGCGTAATCGCGGCTGCATTCAACAGCATCATCCCGATCATGTGGACGGTGCCGTTCATGATCCTCGAGAGCATCGACCACAAAGACAAAGTGCAGAATAACCGAACGTTCCGACTCATCTACGGCGGCGGCATCCTGCTCGGCATGCTCTCGCCGCTCGTCGCCTACATCACAGGGTTGAGCGTCGTAGAGATGATCACCCTCTTTCCTGCCTATAATGGCGTCTTTGGCCTGCCGATCACTGCAGCCTTACTCTTCTGGGCGGTCAACGACCGCAAGACTATGGGCACGCACACCAACGACTGGAAGTTCAACGTGATAAACTCCACATTGGTACTCTTTTCGTTGTATATCGCGGTGATGTCAGCTCGAGGGGTCCTCGGCGCCATCTTTGGAGGCATGCTCGAGTAGACCTTCGACGGTCTTCGAACCATGACCGCAATTCAATTTCGGTGGCAAAGAGTCCCGGTTGATACCCCCACGCATCCTGCGGCGCAGCGCCATTCCGAAGACCTGCGGCAGCTGGTCAGGAAGGGCCGACCTGGCCCCTCCCCAAAAAATACGCAACGTTTTTGGCGTTCTTCCGAAAACCTCTCCAACACGGCTCCCCAGCGCGCCTCGTCGGTCGCATCGGGGCCGGTCGCGTAGTGGCGGAGGAACGTGAAGTGACCGGTCACCTTCTGGCCTAGCAGCAAATCGAAGGGGCTTCAGCAAAGAAACGATTCGCTTCCGCCTCTCCGCATGCGGCAATCACTCGAGCACGCGCAGTGTCCATGACTTCGATATCGCAGAATACCTGGGGAAGTTTTTCGCACAGGTGCGCCTTTGCTTCTTCGCAGGTTTCGGCGGGTTCAGGTTCGGCCTGCGCCGCTTTCAAGGTCGTTGTGTACGATTCGCCCGTGTCGTGCCTCACGATTCTCAACTGGGCAGTGCCAAAGACCTCTGCACGAAACGTGACGGTTGCTTCCGATGCGACGGGGGCTCCGGGTGACTGGCACGAGATATTTGTTCCCTGGCAGAGGATGACGGTTGGATTCGGGACCTGAGATACGTTGACGGTGATGTTGAAGAATTGTGAGCCCTCTGTGGTCGCGTCTCCCAGGGGCTCGGATTGGACCGTCAAGGTGCCGAGCAGGGGAGGGGAATCCAGTTCGAGCGGGTTCTCAGGCCCTAGAGCGTGCGCTGGAACTTCCTGGGGAAGCTTCTCGTCCCTTGCCACGAAGACCTCTACGACGTCACCGTTTTCGAAGTTTGGGAGCGCGAGTGTTTTGTCTTGCGTAAAGGATTCCTCATCAACTTTCGGCTCGTCCAATGTGGTGCTCACCAACGCAATTCTTTCGGCTATCTGGATCGTGGGCCCAAACTGAGAACGGAGCGCATCGGCGACTTCTTGCATCAGCGATATTGCCGCGTCTTCTATGGCCTCTGGGCTGATGACTTCTTCGCCTTGGGCGGCACGCTCAAGCGCGGCCTTCGCCTCTGACGGGGGGGTAGGTGACGTCTCGGTTGGCAGGGATTGCTTTTCTTCGGAGGCAGCGTAGACGGTCACCTGTCGCTGAACGATGTCCGTAGGGTTCATCTCACTCGCGGTTAGAACAAGGTCTGCTACAGCTCCGGGCACCCCGCCTTCAATGCTGCCTACACCTCCGGTGACGGCCTGAACCATGGAAACGGTTTGCGTCACGGCGAATGCGCCACCTTCATTTGCAATATCTGGGACGTCATCGCGTGCTTCTTCAAATCGCCCCGTGACCTCTTCGGCCATGTCTGCGTCGTTGGAGAAGAATTTTTCTTCATTCCACGCCTCAACCTCGGTGGTCACCGAGCGGCGGACATTTCTCGGAAGCTCCTTGAACGTTTCGATCACCTGCTCCGCGCTCGAGGTTTCCTCGATATCGGCCCCGGCATTCTGAAGGATCTCGATGACAGCCTTTCGACTGGTTTCATTACCGTTTGCGCTCGTATAGACCATACGTTGCGTGTTGTCGGCGAGCTCGCCGAATCCCTTGAGGAATCGGTACGCGCCGATAGACAGGGTTGCCACGGCCAAACCGGCCAAGACCAATGGCTGACGACGCTGCGTGAGCCCCGCTGGATTCGTAGCGTCGGGAGTCCATGGGAAATCGCTCGCCTGCTGATCCAGGAAAGTCTTTCGCGCGAGATAGAGCTTGTTGGCCTCTAGCGCAAAACTTGCGCCCTTCTGGGTCCCAATTTCGACCAGCTCACGTAAGTCTTCGCGAGCCTGCACCCATGCTCGAACTTCACTCGCCGAAGTCAGCGGGGCGGTTTTTACGAAGCGTGATTTGTCGGCGATTCCGCCTTCACCAAGTACAATTTCAGCGAGTTCCGACGCCAGAGCGTGGGTTTGTGGGGATATCTCGTTCATCTAGCCAAAAGAG
>CAYFTY010000141.1:0-8241 GCA_964346045.1 uncultured Bradymonadales bacterium
ATTACCGAAAGGCTGCATTGGGAAAAAAAGCGGGCCAATCCGTTTTTTGTCGATCTCGACAAAGCGGGGCCGCCCTCGGTCGATTTTGCAGATATCGAGGCGAAATACGACACGGGCCCAGAGTCTGACTTTTTCAAAAGTGTCGATGGCCGACGCTTCCTGGTCTTCGTCTACTTCGATTTCGGTCCGGGTGACCTGAGTGCGTCTCGAGAAGCGATTGAGCGTATCGTCGAGCGCGCCAACACGATGATGACCGCCCATCCCGAAGTCTCTATGGAGCTTACGGGACGCTATAAGAAACGGATCGACCAGACCTCGATGCTCGAGTCTGATCTCCAGAGCGCGACCCTTCTTGCGTTTGTACTCCTGCTTATCTTTTTGAGTATCTATTTTCGGGGGCTGGTGGCGCCTGCTCTGGTGACCTTGCCGCTATTGATGGGCACGGTGTGGGCGTTCGCGTGGGCGGCCCTGGTTTTCGACACCTTGAATATTCTCACGGGCTTTTTCGGCGCCGTGATCCTCGGCCTTGGAATCGACTACGGGATTCATCTCATGTCGCGTTATCTCGAGGCACGGCGCGATGGGGCGCTCGTTTCGGATGCGCTCGTGACGACGCTGAGTTCGGCAGGCCGTGCGAGCGTCTACGCGGGTCTGACGACCGTGATTGCCTTTGGTAGTCTCGCTTTCAGTCATTTCCGGGCGTTCTACGAATACGGGATTATCGCTCTGGGCGGGATGACGCTGATCATTCTGTCTCAGATCATCGTCTTGCCCTCGCTGCTGATTCTGGTTGCCGATACACGATTCGAGCCGAGAGCCGCCGAGCGACTTTCTCTACGTCGATGGGGCGCACTCGCGCAGCGCTCGATTCGGCCGGTGTCGATCCTGGCGGTGCTTCTCGGGTTGGTGGTCTTTGCTTCGTTCCATATCAAAGACCTGAGATTCGAAACCGATTTCCAGAAGATTTTTGCGACGTCGCTTCCGAGTTGGACCCTCGATGAGGAAGTCGACGATATGCTCGAGCTTTCACAGGTGCCGGCCGTGATCCTCGCCGATGACGACGATCACGCGCGTGACCTCGCGCTCGAAGTCCGAGATCGCGCCGAACGACTGCCAGAGGGGCGCACTGTCGATCGAGCGTTGACCGCAAACGACCTTCTGCCCGAGCGACAGGAGAGTAAATTCGAGATCCTCAGAGAGCTTGCGCTCGAGTTTGAAAAGGTACCGAAGCGCGCCAAGAAAGAGGCTGTGGCCGAGCTCGAAAAAGAGATTGAGAGCATTCTCGAAGAGGGCCAGCTGCGTGTGAATTCGCTGCCCGAAGGATTACGCGATCCCTTCGAGCGAATCGATGACCCCGAGGCCTCGGTGGTGCTGACTTTTCCCGCGATCGAAATGCACGACGCACGTGACATGCGTGAATTCGCGGCGATTATTCGCGGCCTGCCCGGCGGCAAATCGGGCGAGGCGATCGACGCCGTGAGCGAGGCGATGTTGATGGTCGACATTCTTGATTTCGTCGAGTCGGATAGCGTATTGATGATCAGTGTCACGCTCTTCGGACTCCTGCTCGCGGCGCTCCTGGCGTTCCGAAAGCCCAGACGAATGCTCCTGCTGGTTCTGACGATCGGCATCTCGATCTTCGTTGCGCTCGGCATGATCGAGCTCTTCGAAATCTCCTTTAATTTCATCAATGTGCTGATCTGGCCGATCTGGCTGGGGCTGGGTGTCGACGCAGCGTTTCATCTGATGATCCGTTCTGAGGAATCCCCGGGAGACCTCGCGGGTTTCATGGGCACAACGGGCGCTGTGGCAGCAGCGTTTGGCACGAGCATGATCGGGTTTGGCTCGATGCTGATCACCGATCATCAGGGGCTGGCATCACTGGGTGCGGTCGCTGTGGTGGGCCTTGCCTCGATCTTCGTCTGCAGCGTGCTCGTCCAGGGATTCGTATTCGCCGGTACCCTTCGCCGTTCCTGACCATGAACCATTGGTTTCGACAAACGGTATTTCTCGTGACGGCGCTTCTCGCGTTGTCGTTCTCACTGCCGGCCATGGCCGTCGATACCGACGACAGTGCTGAGGTGCATGCACACGCGCACGAGGGCACGTGGATCTGTCCGATGAAGTGCGACGGTCTGACCTTCGACGAGCCTGGCGACTGTCCCGTTTGCAAAATGCACCTCAAACTGGTCGAGACCAGGCCGGCTCAAAAGTGGGTCTGCCCCATGGAGTGTGATGGGCTGGTCTTCGACGAGCCGGGCGACTGTCCGATTTGCAAGATGCATCTCAAACCTCAGAAGCCCGAAACGGCCGAGGGATTCTTCGATGCGGATGCCATCGAGAGTGCTTCCGAGATCAAAAAAGAAACGGCGCTGATGCCGGGCCTCACAACGACCCATTTCTGGATCGGTGTGGTCTTTTTATTCTTTTTGACGCTCGGTCTGGCGGTCTTCATGCCGCGTCCCACAAAGAACATGGAGAAGACCTCCAAACGGTGGGATTACCCACGATTCGAGCTCACGAAATGGGGCTGGTTCAAGCGCCTGGTCAAATGGCGCTACTTCCAGCCGATGCTGCAGCTGCCCGTGGTCTTGCTTTTCTTGCTGGTCATCGCCGCCGGCATCTTCGGCAGTCAGGATCCGGCAAAAAATATCGCTCCGGTGCTGACGTGGAATATCTGGTGGATGGGACTGATCTTCTTTGCCTTCTTTGCGGGCGAAATCTGGTGCACGGTCTGTCCGTGGATGGCCATCCCTGACTGGGTGAGCCGCGCCGGGGCCTGGGTGGGCAAAAAGTCGCGTCCTCTTGGCCTGCATCGTCGCTGGCCGCGATGGGCTCGTAATCTCTATCCTGCGATCGGGATGTTCGTGGTGATTACCTGGCTCGAGCTTGCCTATGAGGTTCCGTATCGTCCCTTCATGACCGCGATGATGGCTGTGGCGATGGTCGGTATGGCCGCCGTTACGCTTTTTGTCTTCGAGCACAAGGGTTTTTGCCGGCATGTCTGCCTGGTGGGCCGTGTCACCGGCGCCTATGGCACCACGGGGATGCTCGAGATTCGTCGCAAAGACACCTCGGTCTGTCATTCGTGCCAGACCAAAGACTGCCTGCATGGAAACGAACACGGCTTGCCGTGTCCGACCCGCGAGTTCATGGGGGCGATGAATGAAAATACGTATTGCACGATGTGCACTGAATGTCTCAAGACCTGCCCGCACGATAATATCGGTTTGAACGTTCGCGCGCCCCTGGCAGACCTCATGGGCCCTCACCGAAAGCGGCTCGACGAGGCGTGGCTTCTGGTGATGATCATCATCGTGACGTGGTTCCACGGGCTCGCGATGGTGCCGTTCTGGACGCGAGAGATCATTCCGCCATTGCGCGAGTGGGCTGCGGCAACGTTTTTCGACCCCGGGTATCTGCCAACGTTCACGGCTGCGATGACCGCGTTCTTTGGCCTCTGTGTCGCAGCGTACTGGGCAGGCTCATGGCTGATCCTCAAAGCGAGCGGCAACGTATTCTATCGCGTCAAAGATACGTTCATCGCCTACGCCTATCCGTTTTTGCCGATCGCACTGGCGTATCACCTCGCGCACAACGCGCTGCATTTCTTCTACGAGGGCTCCAAGCTCATACGGCTTGCGAGCGACCCCTTCGGCTACGGTTGGGATCTCTTCGGCACCGTCGACAATAATCTCACGATGCTCATTCCGATCGAGTACCTCTGGGTGTCGCAGGTCATCCTCGTACTGCTTGGACAGATGGCGAGTGTGTGGCTGGTGCGGCGCACGTCCTTCCGCATGTTTGCGAATAAGCGCCAGGCAACGCGGGCAACCGTGGTGGCCGCGGTGATCCTTTTTGCGCTGAGTGTGCTGAGTCTCTGGCTTTTGAATCAGCCTATGGAGATGCGCACGGCCTGAGTCGCGGCGAGTCAATCCGCCAGGGTGATCACCAAGAGCGGTTTGCGGCAGCTGATCCCGAATTGCGGTGATGGAAAGAGACGTTCATGATCGATACCAGTGCGATCGGCATCATGTTCGGCTCTTTGGAGGTTGCCGAAATACTGCCAGAATGGGGGTCGAGAGTCCCGCGGGCGAGGTGGAGCGCCTCGGCCTTTTGTGGTAATCAACACGCGCTTGCAACGTGACCCCGAGGTCCAATTTTGGCGTCTGAATCTGTCGTATATTCTGAAATGAGTGCTCCGCGTCCCGAGTTTGCCGAACTCGAAGGCGAGTACGAGACCCTGATCGCACGATTCGATGAAGCCGACGAGTCGGGCGACTCTTCGTCTGCACTCGCAGTCGTCGAATCCTGGGACAACGTTCGAAGGCAGGCCGCGACCTACGGATCGCTGACCCGGCTCAAATTCAATCAGGACACGTCGAACGAAGAGTACGAGAAGGCGCGCGAATATCTCGACGAGCTCGCGCCGAGAATGAAGGAACTCGACGTGCGCATGATGCGCCGACTCTTGGATTCGACATTGCGCCCCGAGCTCGAAGACGAGTTAGGTGCGCATGCCTTTGCACTCTGGAGTTGCGAAGTCACGACTTTCGAGCCGTCAATCCAGGACGAGATGGCTGCGGAGAACAAGCTGCGTGCCGAGTACACCAAGCTCAGGGCATCGGCCGAAATCGAATTTCGAGGCGAGACGTACAATCTCAGCGGCATCCGCAAATTCATGGAGGTCGCCGACCGGGAAACGAGGCGTGAGGCCGAGGAGGCACGTTGGGCCTGGATGAGCGAGCACGGCGACGAGTTCGACCGGATCTTTGACGAACTCACCCGACTCAGGCATGGCATGGCGCAAAAGCTGGGCTACGACGACTTCGTCGAGCTCGGATACCGCCGGATGTCACGCATCGATTACGACCGAGACGATGTCGAGACTTTTCGAGCTGAGGTTCAGGAACACGTCGTGCCGCTGGTCGCCGACCTGCGCGAGGCACAGCGAGAGCGACTCGAACTCGATGAATTGATGGTATGGGACGAGCCGGTTCATGACCTGCAGGGAAATCCCACGCCGATCGGAGACGTCGACGAATTGACGGCCAAAGCGCGAGAGATGTTTGCGCGGCTGCATCCCGAGTTAGGCGACTTCTTTGCGATAATGGACGATCGCGAGCTACTGGATCTCGACACGCGAAAGAGCAAGTCTGGGGGTGGCTTCTGCACGTGGTTCGCCGACTATCAGGTGCCGTTCATCTTTGCCAATTTCAATGGCTCGAAGCATGACGCAGAAGTCTTCACGCACGAGATGGGCCATGCCTTTCAGTTTTATGTGAGCGGCAATAAGCGGCTTCTCGATTATGTGTGGCCGACCTACGAATCCTGCGAGATTCACTCGATGAGCCTCGAGTTTCTGACCTGGCCGCATATCGATCTGCTCTTTGGGGACGACGCGGAACGTTTCAAGAAAATCCACCTCATCGAATCGTTTTCGTTCATCCCCTACGGAACGGCTGTCGATCACTTCCAGCATTTGATCTACGAAAACCCCGATGCCACGCCCGAAGAGCGTCGCCAGATGTGGTTGCAGATAGAAGAGACCTATCTGCCGTGGCGAAATTGGGGGCATCTCGAATACGGGGCATCGGGCGGGAGATGGCATCTCCAGGGACATATTTTTGGGATGCCCTTCTACTACATCGACTATGTGCTGGCGCTGACTTGTGCTCTGCAATTCTGGGAGCGAATGCATCAAGACTTCGATCGAGCGCTCGATGATTACGTGAAACTATGCAAACGCGGCGGCGAAGCGGCGTTTCAGGAGCTCGCGCGCTCGGCCGACCTGGTCTCACCCTTCGAGCGGGGCTCGCTCGAGTCGGCGGTCGAAAGAGCACGAAAATCGCTCGGACTTTGAACTCATATCATAGGTTTAACCATGCAGATTCTCGTCGTGAATTGTGGAAGTTCCTCGCTGAAAAGCGCCATTCTCGACCCGAGCTCGGGCACGCATCTGGCGTCGCTCGTCGTCGAACGGATCGGCGAAGACGAACCTCGAATGAAGCTCGAGGGTTTGGACTGGCAGACGATCGACGCCTCAAACCACACCGAGGCTCTGAGCACCGGGCTCGAACACATGATGAGCGGGATCGTCGACATCGACATCGCGGCGGTGGGCCATCGTGTCGTCCACGGCGGCGAAGCATTCGATGGACCGACCGTCATCGATGAAGAAGTGCTTGCCGCGATCGAAGCCTGCGTGCCCCTGGCGCCGCTTCACAATCCGGCGAACCTCGCCGGGATTCGTGCGGCGCGCGAAATTCTGCCGGATGTTCCGCATGTGGCCTGTTTTGATACCGCGTTTCACAGCACGTTGCCGAGTCGAGCGCGGGCTTATGCAATCCCGCAGGAAGTCGCCGAGAAGCATCAGATGCGCCGCTTTGGTTTCCATGGGCTCAGTCACGGATATGTCGCCCGGCAGGCGGCCGAGCACATGGATGCAGACATACGGGATCTTCGCATCATCACGTGCCATCTTGGAAATGGCTGCAGTCTGGCTGCTGTCGAATATGGACGCTCGGTCGAGACGAGCATGGGCATGACGCCCCTCGAAGGCCTGGTGATGGGTACGCGTAGTGGCGACCTTGATCCGGGGATCGTCTTGCAGTTGATGCGCGACGAGGGGCTCTCGGTCGATGAGGTCGACGAACTTCTGAATCGCGATTCGGGACTCGCGGGCCTGAGCGGCGTCGGAAACGACATGCGCGATATCGAAAAGCGCGCCTCTGAAGGAGACGACCGATGTCGACTGGCCATTCAGGTCTTCGCCCACCGTGTGCGTAAGTATATCGGGGCCTACGCTGCGGTGATGGGTGGGGTCGACGCCATCGTATTCACTGCCGGCATCGGTGAGAACTCCAGGGTGATTCGCCACAGGGTCGCGCAGCGTCTGGAATTCCTCGGAGCGAAGCTTGACGAAGACGCCAATCGCGACGTCTCGGTGAGCCACGAAAAGCCCGTGTCGGAGTTCTCGAGCCGCAACAGCCGCGTGCGCCTCCTGGCGATCAAGACCAACGAAGCGATGCAGATCGCCTCGGAGACCTCGCATATCGTGCAGGAGCACCAGAAGACGACGTCACCCAAGACGATTCCCATCGCCATTTCTGCGCGTCATGTGCATTTGACCCAGGAGACGGTCGAAAAGCTCTTTGGTGAAGGCTACGAGCTCACCGAACGCAACCCGCTCTCGCAGCCGGGCCAGTTTGCCGCCAACGAGACCGTCAGCGTCGTCGGGCCCAAGCGAACGCTCGAAAATGTGCGAATCCTCGGACCGACCCGCTCGAAAAATCAGGTCGAAATTTCGAGGACCGACGAGTTTTTTCTGGGGGTCGACGCACCGATTCGGGCGTCGGGAGACGTCGCGAATACGCCGGGATGCACCCTCATCGGTCCCGAGGGCGAGGTCACGCTCGAAGACGGTGTGATCTGCGCATGGCGGCATATCCACATGACGACCGACGACGCCAGGGCGTTCGGCGTCAAGGATAAGGATGTCGTCGAGGTGCGCGTTAACTCGGACGGACGCGACCTCGTGTTTGGAGACGTTCTGATTCGCGTCAAAGACTCGTACAAGCTCGAGATGCACATCGACACCGACGAAGGAAACGCCGCCGAGCTTGGCCGAGCTGCCGAGGGCGTGCTCTACGGAACGCCCGGAACGGCTTCGATCGGAAAGCGGCGCACCCGATACGACTCGGCCTGAGCTCAGGGCACGGCGGGGACGATGACGGTCAGCGGCCGCGCGTCGAGTTTCGATGCGCGGCTCGATATTTCGAGGGTCGCTTCAAAGACCTGGACGCTCGAGGTCGCGCTGAGCGACGAGCCATCGAGTACAACCGTTCCGTCGTTATCGCTGTCGGCCACGGTTGGGTTCGTGCCAGCACTCAACTCTTCGGCGTCTGAAAGCCCGTCATTATCCGAATCGAGGTCGAGAAAATCCGATGTGCCGTCGCCATCACTGTCGACGGGTGGCGTCTGCAGCGCGCTATCGCCGGCTTCGTCGATGTCGGGGTAGCCGTCGCCATCCGAATCGATGTCGAGATAGTTCGGTATCTGATCTCCGTCGGCGTCTGAGCGGCCCTCATCGCTGTCGAGGATCGTATCGTTGTCTGAGTCGGCGTTCGGGTCGGCCATGTCGACGCCCATCTCTTCGTTGATCCCCTGGTCGTTGCCGCCCACATCGGCGAGTCCGGTATCCGTGCCGGACATGTCTGCGACGCCCATATCGGCGGGATC
>CAYFTY010000142.1:0-8215 GCA_964346045.1 uncultured Bradymonadales bacterium
AGCTCGGCATTCTGCAGGGCGATTTCGCCATGCTCACCGACGAGATTGCGATCGTTTTCGCGATCGGCCATTTCGTACCATTCGCGCATCATCGAGCGCGCCGGCTCGGCAAAGGCCTGCATGCCCCACTCGAACCAGTCATTGGTCTCATCTTGAAAGCGATGCCATTCTTCAAAGAATGGCTCGACGTTGCTCCAGGTATAGTGCGGAGCATCGCTCTCACGGGCCAGCAGTGCTGCCGGCCCCATATGATCGATATGCGTATGTGTGTAGAGCCAGGCATCAACGTCAGAAAAATCGCCAAAGCCGAGTTCTCTCATCGCGGCGCGCAGCGCGCTGAGGCACCATGGCCAACCCGGATCGATGACCACGAGTTGGTCGGGACCCTTGTAGATATACGTATTCACGAGGAGTGTTCCTCGCGTGTTGAAGAGGCGAAGGCGCCAGAGGTCGTCCTCGACCTGAAAAGCTGTTCCCCAGTCTTCGCGTATGGCGAGTCCGCCGCTCTCTTTTCTCTCAGATAGGCCCATGGGTACTCCTGGTCAGGGCGCGGCGAAGTCTAGAAAGTGATGGCCTGGCGCACAAGTGCGGCCAGCGGGCAGCTTTCGACTTTCGGCTTTCAGCGATCAGCCGCACGCTGAATGCTGACTGCTGACTGACCGCTGCCCGCTGGTCGCTGAATTTGAAACGTCTTTCGAGAATCAGCGTCTCTCTAATAGCATCGCTGATGCGGAGACGACGTGAAGAACGACGAAAAAGAGTGCGATAAGAAGTTCGATGCCTCGGAGGTTGACCTCGAGTCACTCGGTCTCGAATCGTGCAGCGACTGTGAGTGCGCCGTCGAGCGAGCGCGCAAGGTCGTGAACTCGCTTCTCGTCGATGCAGCAGCCTGTGCAGCCGACATCACCATTTCCCGGGGCCGCGGGCACCTCGAAGTCTGGCTTCACGCCGACGAAGACGAAAAGCTATTCGAACTCAATCAGGACGCCTTTTCTCCGATCGCCTCCTACCTCGCGGATCTGCGGGATGGACAGCTCATCGAATTCGAGTCTGGACCGGGCATGCTCACGCGCTTCTGGTGCGACATCGATGCCGAAGAGCGAGAGGTGACGATCGTCAACCAGGGCGATCTCGGCGAGGGCATCCGCATGACGCTCGACCTACCGACGGTGGTCGTCGATGAGATCGAGTCGATCGCGCGGCTGCGAAATATCTCGGTGGGAGAGCTCGTCGAGCGCGCTTGCCAGATGGCCGGCGACTCGATCCAGACAGCGTGTATCTGCCCTGAGATGGGAAATGCCATCGAGCGCTGCTACCTCGATTTCTTTGTCTCAGACGAGACCTATGACCGCATCCGCGAACGAGCCATGAATCTGGAGATCAACGAACCGGACGTCGTTTTGCGCTCGCTGATCCTCACCCGCGACTGCCTCAATCGGCCCAACTAGGTCGCCACCCGGTTCATGCACGATGCGTCTCGACGGCGAGTCTGGTGCTGAGAGCTGCCCGCTGATGGCTGCCCACTGAAAACGAAAAAGCCGACCGCGGGTGGCGGTCGGCTTTCTCGGTTGGTTACTCCAGAGGTTCGACGTCTCCGTCGGATTCCTCAGCTCTTCAAAAATCGACGAACGACTCGAGCTGCTTGGCCCGGCTCGGGTGCCGCAGCTTACGCAGCGCCTTTGCCTCGATCTGTCGAATACGCTCGCGGGTGACGTTGAAGTCCTGACCAACCTCTTCGAGGGTGTGGTCCGACTTGCCGCCGATTCCGAATCGCATCCGCAGGACCTTTTCTTCACGCGGGGTGAGCGTCGACAAGACCTTTCGGGTCTGGTCGGCGAGGTTCGAGTTGATGACTGCATCCGACGGGTTGATTGCGTCTTCGTCGGCGATGAAATCACCGAGCGACGAGTCCTGCTCTTCGCCAATGGGCGTTTCGAGACTGATGGGCTCTTTGGCAATCTTGAGGACCTTGCGGACCTTCTCGACGGGCATGTCCATTTTCTCGGCAATCTCTTCGGGCGTCGGTGGACGTCCGAGATCCTGCACCAGATAGCGCTCGGTACGAGCCAGCTTGTTGATCGTCTCGATCATGTGGACCGGGATACGAATCGTTCGGGCCTGGTCGGCGATCGCTCGCGTGATGGCCTGACGAATCCACCAGGTCGCGTAGGTCGAGAATTTATAGCCACGCTGGTACTCGAATTTGTCGACGGCCTTCATCAGGCCGATATTTCCTTCCTGAATCAGGTCGAGAAATTGCAGTCCGCGATTCGTGTACTTCTTTGCGATCGACACCACGAGTCGCAGGTTGGCTTCGACGAGCTCGGCCTTGGCGGCTTCGGCCACTTTCTCACCGGCGAGCACGGCCTGATAGGTGATGCGTAGGCTGTCGACGCCCTGCGAAGCTTCCATCTCGACGGCGCGAATCCGACGACGGATGGCCCGCATCTCGTTGAATACTTCGTGGATCCGAGACTCGCTGAATCCGAGCTTCTTTTTCCACTTGGCGGCATCACCGTTTCGCACGCCTCGCGCAGCAGCGCGGGCCTGCTCGTAGGTGGCCTTATGGTAGCGTTCGAGTTTGGCCAGATCGGACTCGGCCTTATCGACGCGATGAATGAGGCTCTTGAAGCGAGCGACGATTTTGTCGGTGTGCTTTTTGGTGATGCGCACGCCCTTCATAATCGCAAACATCTCTTTGCGATTGGCCTTCATCTGCTCGACGATCTTCTTTCGCTTCTTTCGCGAAACGCCGGGCTTGGTGATGAGTTCTTCGCCGAGCGCGCGATTGTCGTTGTCGATCTGACGGACCTTCTCGATCTGCTCGAGGAACCATTCCTTGCGCTCTTCGACCGTGAGCTCGATGGGGTTGCCCTTGTCATCCTTGGGCAGATCATCGGGATCCGGCGCCTGGAGCACATCGGTCGTCTTGACCTTGTTGCGGCGCACTCGCTCGCCGAGGAGCAGCATTTCACGCACGCCGGCCTGGGTGCTGAGCACGACCGTGAGGATCGTCTTCTCGCCAGCTTCGATACGCTTGGCGATCTCGACCTCTCCCTCGCGGGTGAGCAGAGGCACCTGACCCATCTTGCGCAGGTACATGCGCACGGGATCGTTGCCCTTGACGAAATCGTCTTTGGCCTCGGCCCGCTTTTTGGTTTCGGCGCGCAGCAGGCCCTCGGGCTCTTCTTTTTCGACCGGTTTGTACTTCGACTTGTCGTCGACGACCTGGATGCCCAGCTCTTCGAAGAGCATCATCATATCGTCGATCTGCTCGCTGGAGAGTACGCCCGGCGGCAGGGCATTATTGACCTCTTCGTAGGTCAGATAGCCCTTCTCTTTGCCCATATTAATGAGCTTGCGTACTTCGAGACTGGTTTTTCGGGCATTCGACATCAAGACTAACTCCTCGGTGCATGCCGTCGAAATAGTGGCGATACCGTCGATTCACGGTCGTCTGGGCACCTGGCCCTCGAAACCTCTTGGTTTATCGCGTTATTCCGATCGATTCTTCGTCCATATCCATTCATGCTCGACGATCGCGCTCCAGATTACGCCTGGGTTCGCGATGCGGTGTCGAGCGACTGTTTGAAACGTTCTACCTTCATCTTCTGCTCTACGAGTTCCTGATAACGCTCGCGTTCGCGATCGAAATCCGTGATTTCGAGCTCGTTCTGCAGCCCTTCGAGCGTTCGATCGGCCCAACTCTTTTTCAGCGCACGCACGCAATCCTCGTAAAAACGACGTGCTTTGTCGTCGTCTGCGTAGAGATCGTCAGTCGCCACGAGGGCTTCTTCGACGGTGTTTCGGAAGGATGCGTGTTCGATGTGCTGGAGCAGGATAGGGGCTTCGATCTTTTGATCTTTTCGGTAATGCTCTTGTGCCGCCTGAAGAAAAGCAGAAAGTTCTTCACTCGACAATAGCTTATCAAATTCTTCGGTCAAAAATCCTTCGAGCCATTGCGGGTAGTCCATCAACACGGCGAGGATTCCGAACTCGACTTTTTCGAGTTTCAGAGGCTCGTGTGCCTGAACGACCGCCTGGCGAACATCGTCTCGGGTTGCTTTTGGCCTCTTTATATACTCTTTGAGCAAGCTCGGTTCAATAGAGAGTCGTCTGGAAACCTCCTGGGCGTAATGTTCCCACGCGACTCGATTTTCGACCTTTTTGAGGATCTCGCTCACGTCTCCGAGCGCCTGTAATTTCGCCTCGATCGGAGCGCCTTCGGCCGGCAAGAGTGCCCGGTCGAGGGCCCAAGAGACGACCGGCTTGGCGTCCTGGACCTTCTTTCGCAGGGCGTCCGGCCCTTTTCTTCGCACAAAGGTATCGGGGTCGTCGTTGACTTCGAAGCGCACGACTTTGGCGTCGATACCCGCGCTCTCGAACGCAGGCATGCACTTGAGGGTGGCCTCTTCGCCGGCGCTGTCGCCGTCAAAGGCTATATAGGCCTCACGACAGTATCGCGAGAGCAGGTTTGCCTGCCTCTCGGTCATCGCCGTTCCCATGGGTGCTACTGCCACATCGACTCCCTTTGCGTGCAGGGCAATCACATCGAAATTCCCTTCGACCAGAATGGCATGCCCTGCCTTCTGAATGGCCTGCTTTGCGACTGCCAGGCCGTAGAGTTGTTCGCCCTTGGTATAGAACGTGGTTTCGGGCGAATTGATGTATTTCGGTCCATCGTCATCGCCGGCGAAAACACGTCCGCCAAAAGCCAGGGTATTACCCCATATGTCACGGACGGGAAACATGATGCGGTGACGAAATCGGTCGTAATGACCGTCACCGGAGTTTCGCTGAAGCGCCAGCCCTGCGCGTTCGACCCACTTTGGCGAGACCCCCGCCGTCGCCATGTGGTCGAGCAGGTTTTGCCAGCCCGCCGGCGCGTAGCCCATATGAAAGGCACGCGCGGTCTCTTCGTCGATGCCGCGTTCCTCGAGGTAGAGTTGCGCGGCCCTCCCGCCTCTATGTTCCCAGAGGTGATATTCGAAAAACTCGCGGGCGCCCTCGGTGATACTCAGATAGAGCTTTTTGGCATCACGTCGTTTTTGAGCGGCCTCGCGGTCTCTGTCACTCTCCTCGGGGATTTCAATCCCGTGTCTCTCGGCGAGCATTCGTACGGTTTCGGGGAAATTCCATCCCTCGATCTCCATGAGGAAACCGATGACGTTGCCGCCTTCGCCGCAACCGAAACACTTGTAGATACCCTTGCCGGGGTGGACGTTGAAGCTGGGCGTCTTCTCACTATGAAAGGGGCAGAGCCCTTTGAAGTTCGCGCCGGCTTTCTTCAGCGTCACGTATTGTTGGACGGTCGAGACGATATCCGTTCTGCGGATGACCTCGTCTATGACTTCGTCCGGTATGCGTGCCATGCGCCTTCAAATAGAAAAAACCGGTGGAAGACCTCAGGGGGTCGTCCATCCGGTTCGTGAATCATCGAACGTCTTTGATGATCATAAGTCGTGCCATCGAAGTGCGAAAACCCGCATAAATTGCCATTCATCCATTTATTTACGGCCTCGCGGGCAAGGCCGAGCAGGCGGTGAATACTAGCGGCAGATATTTGAATGTCAAATCGCCGCGTAGAATGTAGTCGCGGGCGTATCTACAGGCGGTCCTCAGCAACGAGTCGACGCATGGCTGATGCATCGCTACGCGTTACGAGCTATCATGCAAAACATGAAATATCTGGTCGTGACCATCATGGGCTTGTGGTTCGCCGGTTGCTCCTTCGACCCGAGTTCGTCGCCGTCGTTCGAGCCGTCCGAGGACACAAGCTTCGAGCCGTTCGACATCGGCGAGCGCGAACGAGACGCGGGGGACACTCTCGACGTCTCCGTTCCCTCGCCCGATATGCCCGCGGCTGTCGACATGGCCGACGTATCGGTCGACATGGAGATCGTGCCTGATATGAGCGCGCCGGACATGCCTTCGAGTATGCGCACGTGCGATGGACAGCTCGTCGACGTCACGACGAGCAACTCCCATTGCGGAGAGTGCGGAAATTCATGTGACGAGACTTTCGGGGTCTGCCGCAGCGGAAGCTGCGAATGCTATGATCCCTACACAGCCTGCGGCGTAGACAATATCTGCACCTACGCCGAATACGACGCCAAAAACTGCGGGGTATGCGGCGCAACCTGCGGGGCTAACGAAGTCTGCTTCGAGGGCGATTGTGTATGCTATCCAGGCTTTAAACGCTGCAACGGTGTATGCGTCGATATCGACGCTGATCCGCGCCACTGCGGCGACTGCGGAATCGGCTGCAACGGAGGCATCTGCAAAGAAGGCCAGTGCGAGAATCGCGATAGCTGTGGCCTGACGTGGTTCGAATGCCCGGTCCAAAATGGTGGCACCGCCTGTGTACGTCCGCGAGCGAATCCAGCCTATTGCGGCGCGACCATTCTCGACGAATGCGGCGACCCGTGCGGACCCTCCGAAATCTGTTACCGGCAGGGAGCCTTCGAGAACTTCGAATGCCGCGAATTTCGACCGGCCGTCGGCTGCACGAGCTGCCCCTGCGGAAACTGTGAGGGCGAATTCTGCATCGAAAGTGACGAAGTCGATGACGTCGTATTCTGCGTGAAAGACTAAGTGAAAAGACCATTACTGATGTGCATCGCGCTCAGCCTCGCCGCTGCGTGCCCGCAGGAAGAGCCCGAGAGCGAGTTCTTCGATCCGTCTGCGCTCGAAGAGGGTACCGTACTCGTCGGCGATGATTTCGAAGAGGCCGTCGAATGTGCGGGCAAGGGCACGATCGCGCTGCGCGGACAAGTGTTGGCGCCGGCGGGCCGGCTGGCGTTCTTCCCCGAATGGCTCGTTCGTTCAGCGCATGCCGCACCGCTCGAGGGTGAGCTGGTGGTCGCGGATGCGACGGTCGAACTCTTTGCACGCTCTAACCCCGACGAAATCTGGGCTTCGACGAAAACCGACCCGGTCGGGCGCTACTGCGTCTTCTTACCCGAAGGCCGGCAACCCTCGACCGACGTGATCTTACGCGCGAGTTCGGGGGACGTGGGTCTGCGCCGCGTCGTGCCCCATCGGCAGGCGACCACGATCTCGGTCTCGTCCGAGGCTCTGGCCCGCATCATCGATGAAAACCCCGAGATGACCAATGCTCAGGCCATCAACCTCGAGACGGTTTCGGACACGGCGCTCGACCTGCTTGCTCAGAGCACACTCGATGGCATGAATGTCGAGGTCGCCGTCGAGACAGTTCAGAAGTTGATGCTCGCCGACGAGCGAGTCGTCGAAGAACTCAACGATTAGAGTCCCAGCATTTCGCGCGCTTCAGAAGCTGACGCCGGCTCGCGGCCAGCTTCGCGGGCGACCGTCGCCATGCAATCGATGAGCGGCCCGTTGCCGTCGACCTTGTCGCCATTCGGCAGATAGAACGTATCTTCGACGCCTGTGCGCAGATGTCCGCCCATTTCGGCGGTCTTGCGATGGATATCCCATACCTCGTCGCGTCCGATGACGATCGATTGCCAGTGAGCTCCGTCGGGCAAGAGATCGACCAGGATTGGCAGAAGATCTTCTCGCGCGGGCATGCCGCTGGCGACGCCCTGCACCAGCGACACTGTGTACGGTCCATCGAGCATGCCCTTTTTTGCGAACATCGCCACCGAACGCACGATCCCCGTATCGAAGCATTCGCACTCGGGGATAATGTCATGCTCTTTCATCACGGCGAGCATCGATTCGATCTTCGAGACCGGATTGTCGAAGAGCATCGGAGGCCACGCCCAATCGCCATTACTTCGAAGCTTGAGGTAATTCAGCGAGCCGCTGTTCATGGCCGCCATCTCGGGTTTGACGCGCTCGAGGCAGGCAACGGGGCCGCTGATATCATCGCCGACGACACCGGTCGTCAGGTTGATGATCATGTCTCCGGTCGCCTCGCGGATCGCGTCGACGACCTGCTGCGCCAGGTCTGGATCCCAGGAGGGGAATCGCCCCATATCCTGCTCGCGAAAGTGAATGTGTACGATGGCTGCTCCGGCGTCGTACGCCTGCTTTGCAGACTTCGCCATATCTTCGGGCGAGTATGGGACAGGATGCTGGGAGGGATTGGTGAGCACGCCGTTTAGGGCGCACGTGATGATCGCCTTATCACTCATGTCGAATCCTCGTTTCATGTGCCAACACGAGGATTGATACACGATCGAGTTAAGTTAGTAAACACTAACCTTGCCCCTCCGAATACCGCAAGCGC
>CAYFTY010000143.1:0-8185 GCA_964346045.1 uncultured Bradymonadales bacterium
CAGGTAGCTCTCGATCACTTCGTCGAGGATGGAATCGTCTTCCGGGGGCCGACCAATACTCTCCATCCCACCGCGGATGATCGACCGATCGGTCATACCTCCAAACGAGAACGAGAAGGGGTCCTCATGCGCCCCAAAATGCATCGTAAAGGCACGCTCGATTGCGCGCCTGCCCGAGCGGCCGGCATCGATGAGAGTTCCGTCGACGTCAAAGAGTAGAATTGCGTTCATGGTCAAAAGTGCTCTCGTATCAGGGTTGCCATCTCTTGGACGCGGTTGGGGTCGACGGGATGCGAAAGAACCCCATTTCGTTTGAGATATGATCCGACGATCGCGAGGTCGGCATGGGGCCCAATGACCTCGACGTTTTGGGGTGAAAGGCCGCTCCCGACGACAATGGGGACACCGAGTTCGAGGCCGCTTACGCGAGCGAGTTCGTCGATGTCGAGTTCTTTGCCCGTGCCAGAACCCGAGAGGATCAAAGCGTCAGCCTTACCGCGTTTTACGCAGTCCTGGGCGGCCTGCTCTAGATCGGTGGGCGCGAGCGGGCTTGCGTGTTTGACGAGCACGTCAGCCCAGATCTCGACCCTGGGAGCGATCAATTCGCGATAGCGCAACGTTTCGTAGGCTTCGCCTTCGATGATCCCCTGGTCGGTCACGTACGCACCGGTATGAATGTTCACACGAATGAAATCGAGTCTGCAGGCCGCGGCGATCCCTAGCGCGGTCTGCGCGTCGTTGCGCAGGCAATTCACACCGATCTTCAGCGACGGCCACGTCTCACGGGCGGCTGCGCCGATGCGCGCGAGAAGCGCCGCCTGGTGGGCATCAATACGGTCTCCGCGCGTTCCTTTACGAAATGGTGCCGAGCCGAAATTCTCGAGGATGATTGCATCGAGCCCTCCCTCCACGAGAGCTCGGGCATCGTCGAGGGCGAATGCAAAGGCGTCGTCGAATGAACGTGTCGCGCCCGGGTCGCCTGGCATCGCAGGTACGTGAACGACGCCGATCATGGGAGTCTGAACGTTCATCCGAGCCCCATGTCTTCGAGCACGATGTGAGCGGCATTATGACCGGCTGCCCCGATCACCGAGCCCGCTGGATGGCATCCGGCACTGCACGCATAGAGTCCTTCGATTGGCGTGCGGTATGGATGTCGGTCGGCGAAGCCAAAGCGATTGTCGATATGGTGGATATGCCCGCGGTGGATGCCAAAGTGGGACTCGATGGCATCGGGGTGGAGTACCTCTTTGTCGACCACGATTTCGCGGAGATTCGGGGCAAAGCGAGTGCAGATCTCGATCAGGTGGTTGGCGTAGGCCTCGCCCTTATCGTCATCCCATCCGCTGCCGTCCTCGAATCGGCGCGGAACCCATTGCACGAAGAGCGCCGAGCTATGGTGTCCCTGCGCGTCACTGAGCGACTCATCGAGGGTCGAATGGACATACCACTCAATCGTCGGGAAATCGGCGAGGCGGCCCGCCGAAACCTCCTCGAATGCCTTCTGGATCGTTTCACGCACGTTCCCCTGCGGCAGGATATGCATAGTGCCCTGATAAGGTTCGATCTCTTCGTCCCCGAGGCATGTGAAGCGGGGAAGACCGCTCAAAGCCATATTCACTTTCATCGTGCTGCCATCGATTTCCCACGACTCGAATCTCGCGTCGAAATCACCCGGGTAGCCGCCGATGAGGCGGCGCAGCGTAAAGGGATCGCAGCCGCCCACGACCACTTCGGCGCGGATTTCTCGCGGGCAGTCGAGCACAAAGCCAGCCGCGCTCTCTTCGATCGAGGCCACTTCGCATTCGCTGAAGATTCTGGCACCGGCACGACGAGCGGCATCCGCCAGGATCCGGGTCACCGACCCCATGCCCCCGGCAACAACCATCCATGTGCCATCCGAGCCCGGCAGTCGACACATATTATGCACGAGGAAATTATGGCCGCTGCCCGGTGTGTCGAAACTCGAGAACGAACCCGAAAACCCGTCGGTCACCGCATACATCGTGGGTAAAAGCGGGTCGTCGAATTCGAATCGGTCGAGGTAGTCTCCAACACTTCCCCGACAGAGGTTGATGAAGACCTCTTGCAAATCGGCGCGTACCCAGCGTTCAGCGGTCTCTTCGATCGTCAGAGGCTCACAAAGCCACGTCGGTCCCACATCATTCCGTAGGGCGTCGAGTTCTTGTTGGAGTGCCTGGTCAGCAAGCCAGTCGGCCGATGAGAAATGGGTTTCGAAACCCTCTCGCGTCTGCATTCGATCCGAGCCAAAAGCGAGGTATCGGTCTTCGAGGGTCGGCAAGAAGTAGTGGGGCTCGCGGCGTATGAGAGGGAACTCGACGCCGAGCTTCTCCATCAATTCGGGCGGAACCAGCCCGACCAGATAGGCTCCGGTCGATTGAGCGAGTTGCGGGGCTCTGGCGAAAGGGTATTCGGTGCGTGCAGCACCGCCGAGCGTGTCTGAGCGTTCGAGCACGACGACGTCGAGCCCCGCACGTGCCAGAAAGATGGAAGAGACCAGCGCATTATGACCGGCGCCGACGATGGCGACGTCCACGTTCATTGGCGCAATTCCTCGGCCCTGACTCGTGCTTCGTCGGCTTCATCGCGTCGATCGAGTGCGTCGTAAATCACCGCGAGATTTTCGTATGCGTCGCAAAGATCATCGGAATCGTCACTGAGCAGGCCGATCGCCTGCTCGGCGAAATCGACCGCCTTTTCGCCGTCCCCAACGCCGAGGGCGGCCCGCGATGCTCCTCGCAGCGCGTCGGCTTCCCAGCCACTCTGCAACTCGAGCACATCCGCGAATGCGGTAATCGCGGCGATCCAGTCCTCGGATGCCAATTCGTTTTCACCGACCTCGTACGCAATGCTGGCCATCAAGCCGGTATGCCCACTCGTCTGGCCCAGCTCTCGCGCTGATTCGTATGCGTCGCGGGCACCCCTGTTGTCTCCGTCGTGTCTCAAAAGCTTTCCGTAATCGCGCCATACCCGCGCTTCGAGAACCGAGTCGTCGACATCTTCGAGGTGTTCGAGTGCCTTGCGATACGCGAGTTTGGCCTCTTCGTCGTATTGAGCGCCCGTCGTCGGCTTCTGCGAGAGGATGTCCGAGAGTTCGTCGTTGTCGATGCCGAGATCGGAAAGCTCGTTGGCGAGCTCTTGTACCTGCCGAAAGGTCTGGTCAAAAAGCGCCAGTGGTTCGAGGGCCATGGCGAGTCGATAATTCAAAAAGCCCAGAGATCGGGCATCGGGCTGGTGTTCTGCCAGCTTGATCGTCTCGCGATATTCACTCGCTGCGTCTCGATAGTTCTCGAGCGCGAGCAGGCTCTCGGCGAGCTGGAAGTTGAGGGTCGCGATATAGGTCGGGATCGCCTCGTCGTCGCCCCGCATCATCTCGATGCCGGTGCGAAACGCCTCGATCGCCCCCTGGTGGTCGCCGCAGGCAGCGAGTGCTTCACCGATTTTTCCGTGTGAATTACCGACGCCGCCTTGGGACTCGCCGCCCTTCTTTTCGTAGCGTACCATGTGGCGATAGGCCTCGTGGGCGTCCTGTGGACGACCCTGTGCCATGGCGAGATTGCCGGCGAGCTCCCAGAATTTGCCTTTGTCGAGGGCGCCGAGACCATCCGGCGGCTGGCGTCCCACATCATCAAAGAGGTCGACGGCTGCGTCTGTGTTGCCGGTCTCGAGGGCGTCTAGAGCCGCCTCGATTCGGTCTCTAAGCTCAGACATGATGGCTCCGTGTCGGGATGGACCAGAGTGTAACATACCCGGCGCGAAGTCGAACCCCTCGGCCGGAATTCGCGTCTAATACGAGCAGAACCCCGAATTACGTGAGATTCGGGAGATCCGAGAAGGAAGATTGAGCATGGGAAGAATGACCGAGGAGCCCGACAAGAAGCTCGACTGGAAGATGATCAAATCGTTGATCCCTTTCGTACTCGACCATAAGGGTAGGGCGCTGCTGGCGATTTTGCTCCTCGTCAGCGCCAAAGTCGCGACGGTCACGATCCCGATGATCCTCAAAGAGATCGTCGATGCACTCGACAAGTCCCAGGGAGCGGTGTTGGCGATCCCGCTGGGTTTTCTGCTCGCGTACGGCGGTCTTCGGGCGGGCTCCTCAATTTTCAAGGAGCTGCAGAAGCTGGTCTTCGCTCGGGTTCGTTACGGCATCATGCGGGGTGTATCTGCTCGGCTCTTGAGACATCTACATTCCCTGTCGCTGCGATATCACCTGAACCGTAAGACGGGGGCGCTCACCCGCGATGTCGACCGTGGCACCAACAGTATCAGCACCCTCTTGAACTACCTGCTTTTCAACATCGTGCCGACCTTTCTCGAGGTCGCGATGGTCGCAGCCATCCTTCTCGGCACCTACACGTGGACCTTTGCGACCGTGATTATCGCGGCATTCATTCTCTACGTCGTCTATACCCTCGGCGTGACCCAGTGGCGTCTGAAATTCCGGGTCGAGATGAATAAGCTCGACTCGAGGGCGAGCTCTGAGGCCATCGACAGTCTGCTCAACTACGAGACTGTGAAGTATTTCGGAAACGAAGACTTCGAAATCGACCGCTACCAGGAAAGCCTCAAAGACTGGGAAGACTCGGCTCTGAAATCACAGGGGTCGCTCTCGCTGCTCAACGCCGGCCAGAGTCTGATCATCGCGGTGGGCGTGACGGCGGTGATGATTCTAGCAGCCGAGCAAGTTCAGAAGGGCGCGATGACGGTGGGCGATCTCGTCGCAGTGAACGCGTATCTCTTGCAGCTTTTCATGCCGCTCGGGTTTCTCGGTATGGTCTACACGATCATCCGCAACGCGACTTCGGATATGGAGCGCATGTTCAAGATTCTCGAGGAAGAACCCGAGATACAGGACGCCGACGACGTGCCCGAACTCGAGGTTGAGAGGGCAGAGGTGCGTTTCGAGAACGTGAATTTTTCGTACGATGGTAAGCGCCAGATCCTGCACGAGGTGACCTTCGAGGTTCCCGACGGGGCACGGGTGGCTTTTGTGGGGGCGAGCGGCGCAGGAAAGTCGACTCTGGCGCGGCTCCTCTACCGATTCTACGACGTCAAATCGGGGCGTATCACCATCGACGGCACCGACCTGCGCGATGCGACTCAGGCCAGTGTTCGTCGCGTGATTGGCATCGTGCCGCAGGATACGGTGCTCTTCAACGATACGATCTACTACAACATCCAATACGGCCGGCTCGATGCGACCCGAGAAGAAGTCGAGAAAGCCGCCGAGATGGCAGCACTCGGCGACTTCATCGCGCGCCTGCCCGATGGCTGGGATACGCTGGTCGGCGAGCGGGGCCTGAAACTGAGCGGGGGCGAGAAACAGCGCGTGGCGATTGCGCGGGCGATGCTCAAGAATCCGCGTATACTGGTCTTTGACGAAGCAACGTCGTCACTCGACTCGGAGTCTGAACAGGCGATTCTCACGGCTATGCGAGAGGTTGCTCAGAATCGAACGACGCTGACCATTGCCCACCGCCTCTCGACCATCGTCGATTCAGATACGATCTTCGTGCTCGAAGAGGGCCGCATCGTCGAGGAAGGTACGCATACCGAGTTGCTCGCGCTCGAGGGTGTGTATGCCCGCTTATGGGCGCTGCAGCAGAGCGAAGGTGAAGAGCGAGGAGCGGCCGAGCTGGAGGCAGTATGAGCAAGGTGCTGGCAGTCGATCTCGGTATCAAATGCGGCTTTGCCTATTTCGACGAACGAGGAAGGCTCGAGCGTTACGGATCGACCAATCTCGGCAATCGCTCACGATTCAAGCGTGCGGCGTATCAATTTGTCGTCGATGCGGGGGACGAACTCGAGCGGATCGTCGTCGAGGGCGACCGCAACCTGGGTGACGTCTTTGAGAAACTCGCCGAGAAACGCGAACTCGTCTTCGAATCGGTTTCACCCGAGACGTGGCGTAAGATACTACTACTGCCGCGCCAGCAACGGACGGGCTCCGACGCCAAAGACGCGGCCGACGAACTGGCCCGAGACATCATCGATTGGTCGGGGCTTCCCGGCCCGACATCGCTGCGACACGATGCCGCTGAAGCGATCCTCATTGGTGTCTGGGGATGCTTTGACGCCGGCCTCTTGACGACCGACGAAATGCCCCTGTGATGCTACCTCCTGAAATGAAATGGTGAGCGGGGCAGTTAACCGACGCGAGCAACACCGTCGAGAACGCCCGTCAGTCCGTATCGAGCTCGCTGATCGTCCTTAGACCATCGACTTTCGAATCGCGTTTGAAGGCAGGCTGACGACTCGGTCGAATTGAGGTATCGACGGGCGGTATCTACGTGGGATTTGGATGGAGTTGTAGATGAGCTCGAGTCAGACATCCTGGGAGGAGTACCTCGAGTTTCGACTGGAAACCCTGACGGGAGTCGGTCTCCTGAACGCGGTCATCGACCGATTGCGTCCTTCGGGGCTGCTGGGTGATGCAAGCTCTGATCTCCGAAGATTGATCGTTACCCTGCGTGGTGCGCCCGAGCTGACGCAGCGACTCGACGAGCAGGTGAGGGACTTACTCGGCTCGCACAGGCTGGTGCATGCACTGGCCGAGAGTGGGATTCTCTCGGATCGCGGCCTGTGGGCGGCGTTACGTGAGAAACTGACTGACCGATTCCTTCCACTACCCGCGCCTGAGGATGATGTACGAAGACTGATTGGCGAAGTCTTCGAGTCCGGCGACTGGCGATGGCTGGCCGCGATCGAGCCGAAGGTCTGGGAAAATCTCTTCGAACTCTTCATTCAGGAACGTGATTTTGTGGGCATTCCGCATCCGGATGTCGCCGCGGCGATTCTGGGGCTTGCCCAGCGGGCTGGCGCGCTCGGGATCGACGAGGAGCTCAATGACAGGCTGAGCGCCGTCGAGGACTACGACTCACCCTTTCTGGATCTCACCGAGCTCGCGAGGCGTTTCCTCGACGACCACGCAGAGGGGCGAGGGAATATCGAGACTTTCGAGAATCTCGTGGTGCGCATGAATGAATGTCGCGACCTGGTTCGCGAAGTCCGTGCGCTGAAGTCCGACTACGGAACCAGCCTGAGATTGACCGGGATCACGCGACGTCTGCTGCAGCAATTGCGGCGGATGGAAATACTCGTGCATCTCGTACACCCCCGCGATGGCGAAGACTTCGTGCACTCTCTCGTACCGGTCTTTGCAGAGCTGGTGGCGGCTGAGCTGCGGGCGCGTAGTCTGACGCGCCTCTTCGTCGAGCATGCCGATCTCGTGGCCTTTCAGGTCACGGAGGAGTCGGCCAAGAGGGGCATTAAATACGTGGCGGATTCGGCCGCGGAGTACTGGTCTTTCTTGCGAAAGGCGATTGCCGGCGGGGCGATTGTCGCGGTCTTCGCAACGTTCAAGGCATTGCTTTCCAAGCTCGAGGTGTCGTTGGCGCTCGAGGCGATCCTCTACAGCGTGAATTATGCTCTCTGCTTTGTGCTGATCTACCTCTCGGGTGCGATTCTTGCGACCAAACAGCCGGCGATGACGGCGTCGACGATCGGCCGGAAAATTGACGAAGCGCAATCGGCGGCCGGGGCGACCGCGGCCGTCGCCGAGCTCGTCGTTCGTGTCTGGCGAAGTCAGTTCATTTCATTTGTCGGAAATCTCATCTGCGCATTCCCGGTGGCGATCCTGATCGCGCTCGGTCTCGACTATCTCGGGGTCAAACTGGTCGATGCCGCCAAAGCTGCAAAGCTTCTGGCCGAGGTGGACCCCATCGGCTCGGGCGCGCTCTTCTTTGCCGCGGTCGCCGGCGTCTACCTCTTTGTATCCGGCGTGCTCTCGGGATTCTTCGATAACCAGGCTTCGTACACGCGTCTCGAGGAGAGGCTCTGCGCGCTGCCATGGCCTGATCGTCTGCGGGCTCGTGGCGAGAGACTGGCGAAGTTCATATCGACCAATATCGGAGTTGTCGGGGGAAATATCGTGCTCGGGTTTTTCCTGGGCACAGCGGGCACGATCGGCGTGATTCTCGGACTGCCATTCGATATCCGGCACATCGCGTTTTCTTCGGCGAATTTCGGCATTGCGATTCAGGCCGATCCTGGTGCAATCACTACAGAGGCTGCGATCCTTGCGTCTGCAGGCGTGATCAGTATTGGGTTGTTGAATTTCGTCGTGAGTTTTGGGCTCACACTCGCCATGTCGCTCGAGTCG